>DASVED010000055.1:0-2862 GCA_036380775.1 Actinomycetes bacterium | reverse complement strand
CACGTAAACGTGGTCAATGCACACTTCGCGAGGCACCGACGCCTCGCGTAGCGGCATGTCGCCCCGCGGAGCGGTCGCCGGTCGCCTCAGCTGCCGGGCAACCGCCACGCGCTGCACACGGCCGACCGGCTTCGAGCCCTTAACGCTGGCCTGTGGAGCGACCGGGAGCCGGAGACGGTGAGGGAGGTGTTCGCGATGCTCCCTGACCTCCAGCAGGCTTGGGAGCAGGCGGCCGCCGCCGACCGGCCGTTGGCACTGCGGATGGTCGGCGACGTCTTCGACTTCGCATACCCACGGCAACGACTCGACCTCCTGCAATGGGCGTCGACCGCCGTGGCCTGGGACCTGGAGACACCGGACCTGCCGGCCGCGCACGTCGACCGCGGCTAACCCTTGACGGGCGGCTTCGCGGGCGCGGCAGGCCCGGGCCTGCCCGACCTGCTCGATGTGCGGGCCGACCTCGACATGTTCTCCGGGCGGGGCGAGGAGGCCGTTCGTGGCTACGAGGCGGTAGCCCGGCTCCGCCAGGAGCGCGGCGACGTCGTGCACGCGCTGTCGGCCGAGATCGCCGCGGGACAGGCGCGCTCCTACGGGTCGAACCGAAGCCAGGTCCTGGCCGCGCTGCCCGGCCTGCTGTCGCGAGCCGAGCGCTTCGGCAACCCGACGGTCCTGTGCTTCGCCTACTTCCTGGCCGGTGATCTCTGGCGCGACGACGACCTGCAGCGATCGCTCGACGCCTTCGCCACGAGCTCTGCCCATGGGCGCCGGGCCGACAGCCAGCTGTTCCTGATGATGGCCGAGACGGCCCGGTTGGCGTTGCTCGCGGCGCGCGGACCGACCGACGACGCGCTGCGCGCGTGTGATGACGTGCTCGAGCGATGGGAGGACCTGGGTAACCGCGCGGCGCAGTGGTGGTCTCTGCTGCAGGTTGTCGTTCTTCTCCACCGGGTGGGCAACGGGCACGACGCCGCCCTCCTGGCAGGAGCGGAGAGGTCCGCGCGCGAGCGGATGGAGACATTTCCCGCTCTGGACGGGCAATTCGACGCGCACTTGCGGGAGGTCGTGGACGGGCTGGCCCGTCAGCACCCCGCCGCGCTGGACAGCGGTGCGCAGCTCCGCCTGGCCGATGCCCTCTCGCTGGCGCGCGAGTCGATTCGGTCTCCCCACCCATGATCGGGAAGAAATGAACCGGTTGCGACGTCGCGCACGACAGGGGTAGCGACTCAGCCCCTGTCGGAAGGTGCCACCATGAACGACTCTCGTCGTCGACTGACCGTCGTCGCCGCCCTGGGCGTCGCCCTGACTGTCGCTGCGGGATCGACCCTGCCGGCGGGGGCAGCAGCGGAGCCGGCGTCGGCAGGCGGGACTTTCGCGGTGCCCGGTGGCGGGAACACCGTCGTAACCTACGACGTGAACCAGGTCCCGGTGGGTGCGCGGGTGCAGGTCCAGACGATCGAGACGCCGAACAACAAGACGATCGTGACCCTGCACGCCTGGGGCCTGCTACCTGACGAGTCCTACGGCGCTCACGCCCACTACCGGTCCTGCGGCGCGATAGGTGCAGCCGCCGCTGCGCACTACCAGAACGTGGTCGACCCGGCGACCGGCGGCGATGAGACGGTCGCTTCGAAGAACGACGACTACGCCAACCCGGACAACGAGGTCTGGTTGGACCTCGCGACCAACGCTTCCGGCAATGGCCGGGCGCAGACGGTGGTCGACTGGACGTTCCGTGCCAGGGCGGACGGCTCGCCCCGCTCGGTCATCCTGCACGTCAACGCCACCAGCCCGGGTCCCGTCCCCGACCCGGGGAACGCCGGCGCCCGACTTGCCTGCGTGACCGTTCCCTTCTGATCCCAGTGCAGGCGACGGTGCAGGCAGCCAGAGTGATACCCGTGCCCCGGACCGGCGAGCCCGAGCGCCCGGATGCGGTCAGCGACGCGGACCTCGTCCGTGCGGTGGCGGACGGTGACCGCTCGGCCCTCGAGACGCTCTACCGACGGCATGCGCCGTGGTTGGTCGTTCGTCTCACCCGCCGGTGCAACGACCTGCACCTGGTCGACGAGGCGGTGCAGGACACCTTCGTCGCGGTGTGGCGAGGCGCCCGCCGGTGGGACGGCCGCGGGGAGGTGGCGGCCTGGGTCTGGGGAATCGGGATCCGTCGTCTGATCGACCAGCTGCGCCGCCGCCCTGCCGCCACGGCCGAGCTCACCGAGGCCGTCCATAGCACCGAGCCCTCCGCCGAGGAGCGGGTCCTGCTGGGCGTCGAGCACGGCGACCTGGCCGGCGTACTGCAGAGGCTCTCGCCCGAGCTCCGGGCGGTGGTGCAGGCCACCGTCCTGGACGGGCTGACCACTCGCGAGGCGGCCCGGCTGCTCGGCATACCGGCCGGAACCGTGAAGACCCGGATGATGCGCGCCAAGGCGCAGATGCGAGAGGCACTGGCATGAGCTGGCACGTGGACGAGCAGTCCCTCGCGCGCTACGCAGCGGGGCAGGCCGGCGCGGTCTCGGCCGCCTCGACGGAGGCGCACCTGACCTCGTGCGAGCTGTGCCGGACGCGGCTCGCCCCTGCCGTCCCTGGCGAGCGGCTCGCCGGGATCTGGGACGAGGTGGCGGAGCGGGTCGACGCCGGCAACCTGCCGTGGTTCGAGCGGGTCCTCGTCCGGGTCGGAGTCCGGGAGGACACCGCCCGGCTGCTCGCCGCGACACCGTCCCTGGGCACCGCCTGGTTGGCCGCGGTCGCGGCTGCGGTGGTGTTCGCGGCCGCGGCATCGGACACCTCGCCCCGTGGCCTGTTCCTCTACCTGACGCTGGCGCCGATGCTCCCCGTGGCGGGCGTCGCGGCGGCGTACGGTCGGCA
>DASVED010000054.1:0-13090 GCA_036380775.1 Actinomycetes bacterium | reverse complement strand
ATCTTGTCGAGCGGGAAGACGCCGAGCTTCGCGCGCTCGATCACCGCCTGGTTGATGTCGGTGGCGTAGATGCGGACGCGGTCGGCGAGGCCCTCCTCGGCGAGCAGGATCGCGAGCGACCACGTCTCCTCGCCCGTCGCGCAGCCGGCATTCCAGATCCGCACGAACGGATACGTGCGCAGCAGCGGCACGACCTTCTCGCGGAACGACCGGAAGAAGGTCGGGTCGCGGAACATCGCGGTGACGTTGATGGACAGGTCGAGCAGCAGCCGCTCCATCGCTGCCCGGTCGTGCAGCACGCGCTCCTGCAGGCCGCTGATCGTGCTCAGCCCCTCGGCGAACACCCGCCGCCAGAGGCGCCGGCGCAGCGACGCCTTCGCGTACTGCCGGAAGTCGAAGCCGTAGTGCTGCTGCACCCCCTCGAGCAGCAGTGCTATCTCGATGGCCTCTCGCTCTGCCTCCGCCCGCCCTGACATCACCCGAGCCGCATGGTCAGCGGTACAGCCAGACGCGCATCAGCGAGAGCAGCTGGTCGATGTCCACCGGCTTGGTGACGTAGTCGGAGGCCCCGGAGGCGATGCTCTTCTCCCGGTCACCCTTCATCGCCTTCGCGGTCAGCGCGATGATGGGGAGCCGGGAGAAGCGGGTTGTGGCCCGGATGGCCTCGGTCGTCGCATAGCCGTCCATCTCCGGCATCATGATGTCCATCAGCACGAGGTCGACGTCGGGGTTCTGCTCGAGCGTCTCGATGCCCTCGCGTCCGTTCTCCGCATAGACGACAGCCATGCCGTGCCTCTCGAGCGCACTGGTCAGGGCGAAGACGTTGCGCACGTCGTCGTCGACGATGAGGACCTTCTTCCCCTGGAAGACCGCGTCGTCGTCGCGCAGGTGCTCGATCATGCGCCGTCGTGACGCCGGCATCTGCGACTCGACGCGGTGCAGGAAGAGCGCCGTCTCGTCGAGCAGTCGCTCCGGGGAACGGGCGTCCTTGACGATGATCGTCTCGGCGTACCGCCGGAGCCGGGTCTCCTCGCGCCGGGTGAGCTCCTTGCCGGTGTAGACGATGACCGGTAGCGACCGCAGGTCGGGACGCTTCTTCAGCCGCTCGAGCAGGGTGAAGCCGCTGGTGCCGCCCAGCTTGAGGTCCAGGACCATCGCGTCGAAGTGACCGGCGTCCAAGGCCTCCACCGCCTCCTCGGCGCTGGCCGCCCCGACGACCTCGACCTCGTCGCCCGTCCCGATCAGCTCGATGATGGCGGCCCGCTCGGTGTCGTCGTCCTCGACCACGAGCAGTCGCCGGACCCGTCGGTCGAGGAACGAGGCCATCTCGGCCAGCCCCTCGGCCAGGCTCTCCTCGGTCACCGGGCTCTCCAGCACGGCGAGCGCACCGGCCTGCATGGCCCGGCGCCGCCGCTCCAGCGTCGTCGCCGCCTCGGTGTTCTCGGTGGTCGGCTCAACCTCCACCACGTGGACCGGGATGTGCCGCGTCTCCGGCGACTGCTTCGCCGCCTCGAGCAGCGGCGCACCCTGGGAGGTGACCTGGTCGAGCCCGAGGACCATCGCGTCCGGGCCGAGCTCCCGCAGCGCGGTGAGCGCCCGGTCGGCGTCCTGGGTGACGATCGCCTTGAAGCCCCGCCGCCGGGCCTCGGCCACGGCGAGCTCGGCCGTCGGTCCGTCCGAGAGCGCGACGAGCAGCACACGGTCCTGCGGCTGCAGGTCGTGGCGGTCGTCCTCGACCCCGGCGTCACCGAGCAGCGCCGGCGCCACCGGTGGTCCCGCCACCACCAGGTCGTCGGACGGCGTGCTGGGTGACGGGAAGGCGAGGTGCGTCGTCCCGGCGGCCACGCCGTCGACCGCTGTCCCGTGTGCGTCGTCGGTGACAGGGGATCCACCGAGCCCGGCAGCGACGGCGTTGACGGGCAGGAAGAGGGTGAAGGTGCTGCCCTCGCCGGTCCGGCTGCTCGCGTGGATCTCGCCGCCGAGGAGGTGGGCGATCTCGCGGCTGATCGACAGGCCGAGCCCGGTGCCGCCGTAGCGGCGGCTCGTGGTGCCGTCGGCCTGCTGGAACGCCTCGAAGATGACTCGCAGCTTGTCCTCGGCGATGCCGATCCCGGTGTCGATGACGGAGAACGCGATGATGTCGTCGCGGCCCTGCAGCCGCGAGTCGACGAACCGCTCCGTCGTCGCCCGCTCGACGACGAGGCGTACCTCGCCCTCCTCGGTGAACTTGACCGCGTTGGACACCAGGTTGCGCAGCACCTGCTGCAGGCGGTGCTCGTCGGTGTGGACCGCGGGCGGGAGGCCGGCTGCGACGGAGACCGAGAAGCCGAGGGACTTCTCCGTCGTGAGGGGCCGGAAGGTCTCGTCGACGTAGCCCACGACCTGGTCGAGCCCGACGTCACTGGTGTGGACGTCCATCTTCCCGGCCTCGACCTTGGAGAGGTCGAGGATGTCGTTGATGAGCTGCAGGAGGTCCGCGCCGGCGTTGTGGATCGTGCGGGCGAAGTCCACCTGCTTGGTGGTGAGGTTCCCGTCCGGGTTGTCGGAGAGCAGCCGGGCCAGGATGAGCAGGCTGTTCAGCGGGGTGCGCAGCTCGTGCGACATGTTCGCGAGGAACTCCGACTTGTAGCGGCTGGAGAGCGACAGCTGCTCGGCGCGCTCCTCGAGCGACCGCCGGGCGTCCTCGATCTCGGTGTTCTTGATCTCGATCGCCGAGTTCTGCTCCGCCAGCAGCGCCGCCTTCTCCTCCAGCTCGGCGTTGGACTGCTGGAGCTCCTCCTGCTGGGTCTGCAGCAGCTCCTCGCTGGCCTTGAGCGACGCCGCCTGCTGCTCCAGCTCGGCGTTGGACATCCGCAGCTCCTCCTGCTGCGCCTGCAGCTCGGCCTGCTTCTCCTGCAGCTCGGCGGCGAGGCGCTGCGACTCCCCCAGCAGCTCCTCGGTCCGGGAGCTCGCCAGGATCGCGTTCAGCGAGACGCCGATCAGCTCCATCAGCTGGTCGAGGAACGCGACGTGCACCGGCGTGAACGGCGTGAGCGAACCCAGCTCGATGACACCGAGGACCTGCCCCTCGAAGAGCACCGGCAGCACGATGACGTTGACGGGCGTCGACTCGCCCAGCCCTGACGTCACCTTGATGTAGTCCGGCGGCGCCTGGGCGATGAGGATCGACTTGCGCTCGAGCGCCGCCTGCCCGACCAGCGCCTCCCCGACCTTGAAGTGGTTGGAGACGCTCTTGCGGGCCTTGTAGCCGTACGTCGCCACGAGCCGCAGCTCCGCGTCCTCCTCGTTGTTCTCGGCCAGGAAGAAGGCACCGTGCTGGGCGGAGACGGACGGGGTGAGCTCGCGCATCACGACGTCCGTGACGTCCATCAGGTCGCGCCGGCCCTGCACCAGTCCGGTGATGCGGGCAAGGTTGGTCTTGAGCCAGTCCTGCTCCTCGTTGGCCTGCGTCGTCTCCCGCAGGTTGGCGATCATCTGGTTGATGTTGTCCTTGAGCTCCGCGACCTCTCCGGACGCCTCGACGGCGACCTGACGCGTGAGGTCGCCCCGGGTCACGGCGGTGGAGACCTCGGCGATCGCCCGCAGCTGTGTGGTCAGGGTGCTCGCCAGCTGGTTGACGTTCTCGGTGAGCTTCTTCCACGTGCCCGACACGCCCTCGACCTCCGCCTGGCCGCCGAGCTTGCCCTCGGTGCCGACCTCGCGCGCGACGCGGGTCACCTCGGCCGCGAAGGCGGACAGCTTGTCGACCATCGTGTTGATGGTCGTCTTCAGCTCGAGGATCTCGCCGCGTGCGTCGACGTCGATCTTCTTCGACAGGTCGCCGTTCGCGACGGCCGTGGTGACCAGAGCGATGGAGCGGACCTGGCTGGTGATGTTGTCGGCCATGCCGTTGACGTTGTCGGTGAGGTCCTTCCAGGTGCCGGCCACATTGGGCACCTGGGCGCGCCCGCCCAGCCGGCCCTCGGTGCCGACCTCGCGGGCGACGCGGGTCACCTCGTCGGCGAACGCCGACAGGGTGTCCACCATCGTGTTGATGGTCTGGGCCAGCGCCGCCACCTCACCCTTGGCCTCGACGCTGATCTTCTGGCTCAGGTCACCACGGGCGACAGCCGTCGAGACGGTGGCGATGCTGCGCACCTGGCCGGTCAGGTTGCTCGCCATGCCGTTCACGTTGTCGGTCAGGTCCTTCCACGTCCCGGCGACGCCACGGACGAGGGCCTGCCCGCCGAGAACGCCCTCCGTGCCGACCTCGCGGGCAACGCGGGTCACCTCGTCGGCGAAGCCCGAGAGCTGGTCGACCATCGTGTTGATCGTGTTCTTCAGCTCGAGGATCTCCCCGCGGGCGTCGACCGTGATCTTCTGGGTCAGGTCGCCGCGCGCGACGGCAGTCGTCACCTGGGCGATGTTGCGGACCTGGCTGGTCAGGTTCCCGGCCATGAAGTTCACGTTGTCGGTCAGGTCCTTCCAGGTGCCGGCAACTCCCTGCACGTCGGCCTGACCACCCAGCCGTCCCTCGGTCCCGACCTCGCGGGCGACGCGGGTCACCTCGTCGGCGAAGGCACGCAGCGTGTCGACCATCGTGTTGATGGTGTCGGCGAGCGCGGCCACCTCGCCCTTGGCCTCGACAGTGATCTTCTGGCTCAGGTCGCCGATGGCGACCGCCGAGGACACCGCGGCGATCGACCGGACCTGGCCGGTCAGGTTGCTCGCCATGCCGTTCACGTTGTCGGTCAGGTCCTTCCAGGTGCCGGAGACACCGGGTACCTCTGCCTGGCCGCCGAGCTTGCCCTCGCTGCCCACCTCACGGGCGACGCGGGTGACCTCGGAGGCGAATGACGAGAGCTGGTCGACCATCGTGTTGATGGTGTTCTTCAGCTCGAGGATCTCCCCGCGAGCGTCCACGGTGATCTTCTGGCTCAGGTCGCCTCCTGCCACCGCGGTCGTGACCTGGGCGATGTTGCGCACCTGGCTGGTCAGCGACCCCGCCATGAAGTTCACCGAGTCCGTGAGGTCGCGCCAGGTGCCAGAGACCCCCGGTACCTCGGCCTGCCCGCCCAGGCGTCCTTCGCCGCCGGCCTCCCTGGCGACACGGGTCACCTCGGAGGCGAAGGACGACAGCTGGTCGACCATCGTGTTGATCGTGCTCTTGAGCTCGAACAGCTCGCCCTTCACGTCGACGGTGATCTTCTGGCTCAGGTCGCCGCGCGCCACCGCGGTGGTGACCTGGGCGATGTTGCGGACCTGGCTGGTCAGTGAGCCGGCCATGAAGTTCACCGAGTCGGTGAGGTCCTTCCAGGTGCCCGAGACGCCGGCCACCTGGGCCTGGCCGCCGAGCTTGCCCTCGCTGCCCACCTCGCGGGCCACCCGGGTCACCTCGGAGGCGAAGGACGACAGCTGGTCGACCATCGTGTTGATGGTGCTCTTGAGCTCGAAGAGCTCGCCCTTCACGTCGACCGTGATCTTGCGGGAGAGGTCGCCGTTGGCAACCGCGGTGGTGACCTGCGCGATGTCGCGGACCTGACCGGTCAGGTTGCTCGCCATGGAGTTCACCGAGTCGGTGAGGTCCTTCCAGGTGCCCGAGACGCCGGCCACCTGGGCCTGACCGCCGAGCTTGCCCTCCGTACCCACCTCGCGGGCCACCCTGGTCACCTCGTCGGCGAACGAGCCGAGGGTGTCGGTCATCGTGTTGATGGTCTCGGTCAGCTCCGCGACCTCGCCGCGCGCGGTGACTGTGATCTTCTGGGTCAGGTCCCCGCGGGCGACCGCACGGGCGACGGTGGAGATGCCGCGGACCTGGTCGGTCAGGTTGCTCGCCATCACGTTCACCGAGTCGGTCAGGTCGCGCCAGGTGCCACTGACGCCCTTGACGTCGGCCTGGCCGCCGAGGCTTCCGTCGGTGCCGACCTCGCGGGCCACGCGGGTGACCTCCGCCGCGAACGACGAGAGCTGGTCGACCATCCGGTTCACCGTCTGCTTGAGCTCGAGAACCTCGCCCTGGACGTCGACGGTCACCTTGCGGGACAGGTCGCCGTTGGCCACCGCGGTCGTCACGACGGCGATGTCACGCACCTGGGCCGTCAGCCGGCTGGCCATCGAGTTCACCGAGTCGGTGAGGTCCTTCCAGCTGCCCGAGACGCCGCGGACCTTCGCCTGGCCGCCGAGCTTGCCCTCGGTGCCGACCTCGCGCGCGACGCGGGTGACCTCGACGTTGAACAGAGACAGCTGGTCGACCATCCCGTTGACCGTGCGCCCGATCCGGAGGAACTCACCCCGCAGCGGAGCGTCCGTCGTCCGCAGCTCGATCTTCTGCGAGAGGTCACCCTCGGCGACGGCCTCGATGACCCGGGCCACCTCGGTGACCGGGCGGACGAGGTCGTCGACCAGGCTGTTGGCGTCCTCGAAGCAGCCGGCCCAGGTGCCCTGGGCGCCGGCCGGGTCGAGCCGCTCGTGCAGCTTGCCCTCGCGGCCGACCGACCGGCGGACCCGGCGCAGCTCGGAGGCGAGGTGGGAGTTGCGCTCGGCGACCTCGTTGAACGCCCGAGCCAGGTCGAGGGAGATGCCGTCGCCGGTCTCCGGCAGCCGGCGACGGAAGGTGCCGTTGCCGAGGTCCTGGAGCGCGGCGAGCAACCGCCGGGCCGCCGCGTCGTCCAGCTCGCCGCCCCGTTGCGCGGGCGGTCGCCTCCGTGCCGCTGTCGGCGTCGCTGTCCCAGCCACCATGGACCCTCCCAGATGCACCTGACGGGGCCTGCGGCCCCGAAGCGGCGCAAGTCTGTCACCATGTGTGCGCTCCCGTCCCGAACCCAGACGAGGGAGATCGTGACGAGTTCGCCCGTCCGCGCGAGCGCGCGGAGCGCCCTGACGCTCCCGCCTGCCGACACCTCCGTGGCCCGGGCACGGAACCTCGTGGAGGCGGCTCTGGCGGAGTGGGCGGCCGACGACCTGACCGACGACGCCCTGCTGCTCGTGAGCGAGCTGGCCACCAACGCCGTCGTGCACGCCGGCACCGACCTCGAGGTCTCCGTGGAGCTGCTCGGGGACGCCATCGAGGTGGCCGTCACCGACCGCCACCCGGCGCGGACCCTGCCGGCTCCGGCCGACGCGGTCGACGAGGACTTCGAGAACGGCCGGGGTCTGTTCCTGACCTCCGCGCTCGCGGGCGCGTGGGGGGTGGACTACACCAGCAGCACCAAACGGGTCTGGTTCCGGCTCGCGCTCACCGTCGGCGCCCTGCCCGCCCCCCGCACCAGGGCTCCGGTGGACGGGGAGGCCGACCCGTCGTTCCCCGGTGTCGGCACGGTGCGGCTCGACGCCGACGGCGTGGTCGTCGCGGCCGACGCGAACGCCGCCGCGCTCCTGGTGCGCGACGTCACCGACATCGTCGGGCGCAGCTGGCTCTCGCTCTGCGACCCGGCGGACGCCGGGACGCTGGTGACAGCGTCGGCCGCCGCGCGCTGGCAGGGCTCCTATCCCGTCCTGCGGGGTGACGGCGGCGTGCGGCGGGTCCAGGCCCGGCACGTGCGGCTGGCCGGCAGCGACGGTGCCGATGCCGCCACGGTGTGCGTCATCGTCGACCACCGGCTGCGCTCGCTGCTGGCCGACCTGCCGGCCGCAGCGACCGCCGCCGCAGCCGCCGTGGGACCGTTCGCCGGCGCGCCGGAGGCATTGGTCCGGCTCGAGCTCGCCACCGTGCTGGACCGGACCGTCGCGTGGGCCCGGGACGCGCTCGGCGGCGAGGGGGCGTACGCCCTGCTCGTGACCGACGACGACGGCCAGCTCGAGCTGCGATCGGTCGCCGGCCTGCGGCTCGACACGGACCGGGTGCCCCGGCGAGCCGGCGAGGGGCTCACCGGCCGGGTGTCCCGCGACCTGTTGCCCGTGGTGCACCTCGACCTCGCGGCGACCGTCAGCGGGATGTCCTCGGCCGAGCCGTGGCTGCAGGCGGCCGGCGTTCGCTCGGTCGTGTCCGTGCCGGTGCTCGCCGAGGGGCGGTTGATCGGGACGGTCGGGGTGACGTCCAGCCAGCCGTCGGCGTTCACCGCCGACGACGGCGCGACGCTGCAGCGTGGCGTCGACAGTGTCGCGCTGGCCGTCCAGAGCGCGCGGGTCGCCGAGATCGAGCGACGCCGCCACGGCTGGCTCGGCTACCTCGCCGAGGCCGGCGAGCTGCTCGCCGGCACGCTGGAGCCGGAGATGACGCTGGCGCTGGTCGCACAGCTGGTGGCGCCCCGGCTCGGGCCGTGGTGCGCGGTCTACCTGGTCGACGAGTCCGGCCGCTCCGAGCGGGCGACCGTCTGGCACTCCGACGAGGAGCGCATGGAGGACCTGCGGGCCTACCTCGACTCCGTACCCGCCCCCGACCCCCCTCCCACCCGCAGCGTCACCCGCTGGCTGCCACCCGTCGCCGAGCCCACGGCCGGGTCGCACTCCGCCACGGGCGACCTCGCGGAGGCCGGTGGCCATGTCGTCGCGCTGATCGCGCGGGGCCGGGCCCTGGGCGCGCTGGTAGTGGGTCACGCGGGGCCGCGCGACGTCGACGGGCGCCGCCAGCAGCTGCACCTGCTCACCGACCTGGCGCCCCGGGCCGCCCTCGCCCTGGACAACGCCCGGCTCTACGCCGAGCGGACCGCGACCAGCCGGTCGCTGCAGCGCAGCCTGCTCCCGCCCGAGCTGCCCCACCTTCCCGGTGTGGAGGTCGGCGTCGTCTACGAGGCCTCGGGCCACGGGAACGAGGTGGGCGGCGACTTCTACGACGTCTTCCCGCTGGACGGGACCGGCCGGTTCGCCTTCGCCGTCGGCGACGTCTGCGGCAAGGGCCCGGAGGCCGCCGCGGTCACCGGCCTGGCCCGGCACGCCCTGCGCCTCCTCGGCCGGCGTGGTGACGACATCCCTGCCGTTCTCGCGCACCTGAACACCGCCGTGCTCGCCGAAGGCAGCCGGGCGCGGTTCGTCACGCTGGTCTACGGCGAGGGCCGGGTGGCGGCCGACGGCGGGCTGGAGCTCCGCTTCGCGTCCGCCGGGCATCCGGCCCCCGTGGTGGTCCGCTCGGGGGGTGCGGCCGAGCAGGTGGGCACGGCCGGCGACCTGCTCGGGGTGTTCGCGACCGCCGAGACGCGGGTCGAGTCGCTGCGGCTGGCTCCTGGCGAGTCCCTGGTCTGCTTCACCGACGGCGTCACCGAGCGCCGGGAGGGCCGGGCGATGCTGGGCGAGGAGGGCGTCGTCAGCGCGCTGACCGGTGCCGCATCGCTGCCGGCCGGCCACCTGGCGCGTCGGCTGGAGGCGGCGGTCTCCGCGTTCACCCCGGCGCCGGCCCGCGACGACGTCGCCATCCTGGTGCTGCGCGCGAACCCGGTGGGTGAGCCGGTCAGACCTCGACGACCAGCGGAATGATCATCGGGCGCCGCCGGTAGGCGTCGCTCACCCACTTGCCGACCGTACGGCGCACGACCTGCTCGAGCTGGCGGGCGTCCCCGATGCCCTCGGAGGCGGCCCGCTCCAGGGCCTCCTCGATCAGCGTCCGGACCGGGTCGAACACCGCGTCGTCCTCGGCGAAGCCGCGCGCGTGGATCTCCGGTCCACCGGACACCTTGCCGGTCACCGAGTCCACGACGACCACCACCGAGATGAAGCCCTCGTCGCGCAGGATCCGGCGGTCCTTCAGGGACGCGTCCGTCACATCGCCGACGCTGGAGCCGTCGACGTAGACATAGCCGCAAGGCACGGCGCCGACCACGCTGGCCCGGCCGTCGACCAGGTCGACCACGACGCCGTCCTCGGCCAGCACGACGCGGTCACGCGGAACGCCGGTCAGGACGGCGAGGTCGGCGTTGGCGCGCAGGTGCCGCCACTCGCCGTGCACCGGCATCACGTTGCTCGGCCGGACGATGTTGTAGACGTAGAGCAGCTCGCCCGCCGAGGCGTGGCCGGAGACGTGCACCATCGCGTTGCCCTTGTGCACGACACGGGCACCCCAGCGGGAGAGGCCGTTGATGACCCGGTACACCGGGCTCTCGTTGCCGGGGATGAGCGACGACGCGAGGATCACCGTGTCGCCGTCGCCGATCCGGATGACGTGGTCGCGGTTGGCGATCCGGGACAGGGCCGACATGGGCTCACCCTGCGAGCCGGTGCACACCAGCACGATCTGGTCGTCACGCAGGTCGTCGAGCGCTTTGACGTCGACGAGCAGCCCGGCCGGCACCGACAAGTAGCCCAGGTCCCGCGCGACACCCATGTTGCGCACCATCGAGCGGCCGACGAAGGCCACCTTGCGCTGGTGCCTGACGGCCGCGTCGAGCACCTGCTGGACCCGGTGCACGTGGCTGGCGAACGACGCCACGATGACCCGCTTGGTCGCCTGTGCGAACACCCGGTCGAGGACCGGCGCGATGTCGCGCTCGGGGGTGGTGAAGCCGGGGACCTCGGCGTTGGTCGAGTCGGAGAGCAGCAGGTCGACACCCTCCTCGCCGAGGCGGGCGAACGCGCGCAGGTCGGTGAGCCGTCCGTCCAGGGGCAGCTGGTCCATCTTGAAGTCACCGGTGTGCAGCACCATGCCGGCCGGTGTGCGCAGGGCCACGGCGAGAGCGTCCGGGATGGAGTGGTTGACGGCGACGAACTCGCAGTCGAACGGCCCGATGCGCTCGCGCTGGCCCTCACCGACTTCGAGCGTGTACGGCGTGATCCGGTGCTCCTGCAGCTTGGCCTCCACCATGGCCAGCGTCAGGCGGGACCCGATCACCGGGATGTCGGGACGCTCGCGCAGCAGGTAGGGGACGGCACCGATGTGGTCCTCGTGGGCGTGGGTCAGCACCACGCCGTCAACCCGGTCCAGGCGGTCCCGGATGTAGTCGAAGTCGGGCAGGATCAGGTCGACGCCGGGCTGGAAGTCCTCCGGGAACAGCACGCCGCAGTCGACGACGAGCAGCCTCCCGGCGTACTCGAACACGGTCATGTTGCGGCCGACCTCGCCGAGCCCGCCGAGGGCCACCACGCGCAGACCGCCTTCCGGGAGCTCGGGCGGAAGGCCGAGCTCCGGGTGCGGATGACTCACGCGGTGGCCCGCATCGTGTCGCGCAACGTCGTCCCGAGGGCCTCGACCTCGGCGTCGGACGCATCCAGCAACGGCGGACGCACCGTGCGCTCCGGGATGATGCCGAGCAGCTGCAGGGCGGCCTTGGCCCGGATCGCGCCCTGCGACGAGCGGTCCATGATGGCCCGCACCGAGGGGATCAGCCGGCGGTGCACGGCGAGGGCCTCGGCCAGGTCACCCCGGTCCAGCGCGGCCACCATCGCCGCGTAGTCGTCGCCGTGCACGTGCCCGACGACGCTGATGACGCCGGTGCCGCCGTGGGTCAGCCAGGCAAGGTTCATCGGGTCGTCGCCGGAGTAGTACGCGAGGTCGGTGGAGGCCATCACCCGGGAGCCTTCGAAGAGGTCGCCCTTGGCGTCCTTGACCGCGAGGACCCGGTCGTGCTCGGCCAGCCGGACCAGCGAGTCGTACTCGATCGGGGTGCCGGTCCGCGCCGGGATGTCGTAGAGGATCACCGGCAGACCGACCGCGTCGACGGCGGTCTCGAAGTGGCGGACCAGCGCCTCCTGCGGAGGCTTGTTGTAGTAGGGCGTCACGATCAGCAGGCCGTGGGCCCCCGCCTTCTCGGCGGCGCGGGACAGCTCGACGGTGTGGTGCGTGTCGTTGGTGCCGGACCCGGCGACGACGCGCGCCCGGTCCCCCACCGCTTCGACGACCGCGCGGACCAGCCGCTCCTTCTCGTCGTCGCTCGTCGTCGGCGACTCCCCGGTCGTGCCGCTGATCACCAGCCCGTCGTGACCGTGGTCGACCAGGTGGGTGGCGAGCCGCTGGGCGGCGTCGAGGTCCAGGGAGCCGTCCCGCCGGAACGGGGTGACCATCGCTGTCAGGACACGGCCGAAGGCGGCCGCCGCGCCGGAGGAAGTCATGCCATCACGCTACCGGCCGGGGCCCACGCTGACATGGTCGCGCTCACAGTCACATGGTCGCGCTCACGGTCACATGGTGGCGCTCCGCCTACGCTCGTCCCTCGCTCCGACGTCGCCGCTCACAGGAGAGACCCCGCCGCCACCCGCTCGGGGGTTCGGGCAGCGACGGGGCCCACCGCGGTAATCGACGGCCGCCCGGCAACCGTTACACGCTGCAACCTGTTCGGTGCACATGCACCAGGAGGGGGGTCACACAGGGTGGTGCGGCACCACCGGAACGTAGGTGACGACGCGGTGCGCGAGCCCGCTGCGCGAGCTGTGCCACCCGTGCTCCGGGTCGCGGTCACGGACCCGCCAGGCCGGGCCCAGCTCCGGTGCCACGGTGTCGCCGGCGTACTCCTCCGCCAGCTCGGTGACCACGACCAGGTCGGCGTCCGGGAGCGCCTCCCGGTAGACACTGGCGCCACCGATCACCCACACGTCAACGCCGGCGAGCAGCCTGCGAGCCTCCCGCCACGAGCCGGCGACCTCGGCCCCCGGCGCCACCCAGTCCGGCCGGCGGGAGAGCACCACGTTGCGCCGGCCCGGCAGCGGCCGGACGGCGACCGGGAGCGAGTCCCAGGTGGCCCGACCCATGACCACGGCCGACCCGAGGGTGAGGGCCTTGAAGCGGGCCAGGTCCTCGGGCAGGTGCCACGGCAGCGAGCCTCCGGCGCCGATCACCCCGTTGGCCGCCTGGGCCCAGACCAGACCGATCGTCACCGGGGCGGCATCAGACCGCGACCGGAGCCCGCAGCGCCGGGTGGTGCTGGTAGCCGACCACCTCGAGGTCCTCGTACTCGTAGTCGAACAGCGACGCCGCCGGCTTCAGCCGCAGCTCCGGGAACGGGTAGGCCGTGCGGGACAGCTGCTCACGCACCTGCTCGAGGTGGTTGTCGTAGATGTGGCAGTCGCCACCGGTCCACACGAAGTCCCCCGCCTCGAGCCCGACCTGCTGGGCGACCATGTGCGTCAGCAGCGCGTAGCTCGCGATGTTGAACGGCACACCGAGGAACAGATCGGCGCTGCGCTGGTAGAGCTGGCAGGACAGCCGGCCGTCGGCGACGTAGAACTGGAACAGCGTGTGGCACGGCGGCAG
>DASVED010000053.1:0-4087 GCA_036380775.1 Actinomycetes bacterium | reverse complement strand
CGTGAAGCCCGACGGGTGCAGCGAGATGGAGCCCTGCTCGATGCCGGCGCCCTTGCGGGACATGAAATCGCCGCCGGTGTAGAAGATGACCTCGTCGGAGTCGACGTTGGCGTGGTTGTAGGGCGCCGGGATGCCGTCGGGATGGTAGTCGAAGAGCCGCGGCACGAATGAGCAGACGACGAAGTTGGGGCCCTCGAACGTCTGGTGCACCGGCGGTGGCTGGTGCAGTCGCCCGGTGATCGGCTCGAAGTCGTGGATCGAGAAGGCGTACGGGTACAGGCAGCCGTCCCAGCCGACCACGTCGAACGGGTGGTGCGCGTAGACGTACCGCGTCCAGAGGGTCGAGGCGCCCGGGCCACGGTGCTGCACCAGCACCTCGACGTCGTCCCCGTCGACCGCGAGCGGCTCCCCCGGTCCGCGGATGTCCCGCTCGCAGTAGGGCGAGTGCTCGAGGAACTGGCCCTTGCTGGACAGGTAGCGCCTCGGTGGGCGGATGTGCCCGGACGCCTCGGTCACCAGCACCCGCAGCTCGCCCTGCGGGACCCAGCGGTGGGTGGTGGAGGTCGGCAGGACGACGTAGTCGCCGGCCCCCACCGTGAGGGCGCCGAAGAGTGTCTCGACGACCGCTTCGCCGCTTTCGACGTACACGCACTCGTCACCGATCGCGTTGCGGTAGAGCGGCGACGGCGCGGTCGCGACGGCGTACGAGATGCGTACGTCCGCGTTGGCCAGCAGGTGCTGGCGACCGAGCACCGCGTCCTTGGCCGCCGCGGCGCCGTCGAGCTTGTGCGTCTTGAGGTGGCGCGGCTTCAGCGGGTGGTTCGGGCGACGCTCGAAGGCCGGTGCGTCGAACGCCTCGCTGGACACGATGGCCGTGGGGATGTGGCGGTGGTAGAGCAGCGACGCGTCGGAGGAGAAGCCCTCGACGCCCATCAGCTCCTCGGCGTAGAGGCTGCCATCGGGCTGGCGGAACTGCGTGTGGCGCTTGCGAGGGACCTCGCCGACCTGGCGGTAGTAGGGCATCGCACGCTCCCGTAGAGGACCTCGTCGTCCGGCTGTCACCGCCCACCCTGCCACGCCGGGCGCTCGCTAGGGTCGGGGGATGCGTCCCTCCGACCCGTTGCTCGCGGGGCTCGTCGACGACGCGGCGCTCTTCCCGCCCGGCAACGCGCCGATGCCGGTGGCGCTGGCCGAGCATGCGCGCTACCGAGAGGCGCCGTGGTCGGCGGCGATCGGCCCGTTCCTGTGCCCGGCCTCGCGCATCGACGAGCTGATGGCGCAGCTGCCCGCGGACCAGGACATCCGCGTCGCGTTGGTCAACGACGTCACCGATGCCGCAGCACTGCACGCCCGCGGCGCCGCCCTGCGCATGTCGGGGCTCGCATGGCTCGAGACCCGGCACGACCGACTCGGCGAGGACCCGGACGCCGTGGCAGGTGGGCCTGGCCGGAATGCTGCGGCACCGTTCGCGTACCTCGAGGTGCCGCGGACCGGCTTCGACGCCGCGCTCGACCTCGTCGGCGACACACGGTCCTTCCAGGCCGCCAAGTACCGCACCGGCGGCGTCACGCCGGACGCGTTCCCGACGGAGCACGAGCTGGCCGCGTTCCTGGTGGCGTGCGCCCTGCGCGGTGTCCCGTTCAAGCTGACGGCCGGGCTGCACCATGCGGTCCGGTCCAGGACCGCCCAGGGCTTCGAGCAGCACGGGCTGCTGAACGTGCTGGTGGCCACCCGGGTCGCCCTGATGGGCGGCTCGGTCGACGACGTGGCCGTCCCGTTGGCGCAGCGGAGCGCCGATCCGCTGGTGGGCTTCGTGCAGCACTGGGACGAGGCCACGTGCACCGGCGTACGGGCGGCGTTCCGCTCGTTCGGCTGCTGCGGCGTGACCGACCCCCTCGGCGACCTCGCCGCCCTCGGACTGCTGGAGGAGTTCTCATGAGTCCCACCCCACGACATCGCTCGCTGCGCTCCCGATTCCGCGGGGGCCCCGAATGACGACCTGGATAGACGTCCCCGAGGGATCGCCGTTCCCGGCCACCAACCTTCCCTACGGCGTCTTCTCGTACGACGGTGAGGCGCCCCGGGTGGGTGTCGCGCTCGGGGACGACGTGCTCGACCTTGCTCCCCTCGCAGCGGCCGAAGGCCTGGACGGCGGGCACGTCTTCGAGTCGCCGTCGCTCAACCCGTTCCTGGCAATGGGCCGGCCGGCCTGGTCGGCGGTGCGGTCATGGCTGGTCGAGCTGCTTGAGCACGAGGGCTACCGGGAGCTGGTCGAGGGGCACCTGGTGGCGCAGGCCGAGGTCGAGATGCACCTGCCCTTCGAGGTCGCGGACTACGTCGACTTCTACTCCTCGCAGCATCACGCCGAGAACGTCGGGCGCATCTTCCGTCCTGACGACGAGGCCCTGACGCCGAACTGGAAGCACCTGCCGATCGGCTACCACGGCCGCTCCGGAACCGTCGTCGTGTCGGGGACGGACGTCGTGCGACCGAGCGGCCAGCGCAAGGCGCCGGCCGACGACGCGCCCACGTTCGGGCCGACGCGACGCCTCGACGTCGAGGCCGAGGTCGGATTCGTCGTCGGGGTCCCGTCGGCGCACGGTCGGCCGGTCGGTGCCGCTGCCGTCGCCGACCCCGTGGTCGGCGCGTGCCTGGTCAACGACTGGAGCGCCCGGGACCTGCAGGCGTGGGAGTACGTCCCGCTCGGCCCGTTCCTGGGCAAGTCGTTCGCCACATCGGTGTCGCCGTGGGTGGTGCCGCTCGAGGCCCTCGAGGCGGCCCGCGTCGACGGTCCCCCGCAGGAGCCGCCGGTCCTGCCCTACCTCAGCCGCGACGAACCGTGGGGGCTGGACCTCCGCCTGGAGGTGACCTGGAACGGCACCGTCGTGTCGCGGCCGCCGTTCGCCGGCATGTACTGGACGCCCGACCAGCAGCTGGCACACCTCACCGCCAACGGCGCGTCCATGCGCACCGGCGACCTGTTCGCGTCGGGCACGGTGTCCGGAGCCGAAAGGGACCAGCGCGGGTCGTTCCTGGAGCTGTCCTGGAACGGCTCGCAGCCGGTGACGCTCGACGACGGCTCGACGCGGTCCTTCCTGGAGGACGGCGACTCGGTGTCGATCACCGCCTGGGCCCCGGGGGCGGAGGGCACCCGGATCGGCTTCGGCGCCGTGACCGGCACCGTTCGTCCCGGTCGCTGACCGACGATCAGTCGAACAGCTCCTCGAAGATGGACTTCTTCTTCTTGGGTGGCTTCTGGCCGTAGCCGTGCTGCTGCTGGTACTGCGGCTGCTGGTACTGCGGCTGCTGATACTGCTGCGGCTGCTGCTGGTACTGCTGCGGCTGCGGGCTCGGCGGAGACGGGGCCGGCCCGTCACTCCCATGGAAGCGGGTGTCCGCATCCACGAGCCGCTCGAGCTCACCGCGGTCGAGGAAGATCCCCCGGCACTCGGTGCACTGGTCGACGGTCACGCCGCTGCGCTCGTAGCTGCGCATCGGCGCCTGGCACTTGGGACAAGTCAGCTCCATGACCTGTCCCGACGACCGAACGACGCCTGAGGTTCCCCAACCCACGCCTCTCACAGGTTCCCGCGATGTCCTGACTGCGGGAACACTGCGACCCGGCGCTGGCGCGCCTCTCACAGGTTCCCGCGATGCCTGACTGCGGGAACACTGCGACCCGGCGCTGGCGCGCCTCTCACAGGTTCCCGCGCTGCTCCTGCTCGCGCTCGATCGCCTCGAAGAGCGCCTTGAAGTTGCCCTTGCCGAAGCCCAGCGAGCCGTGCCGCTCGATCAGCTCGAAGAACACCGTGGGGCGGTCGCCGATCGGCCGGGTGAAGATCTGCAGCAGGTAGCCGTCCTCGTCGCGGTCCACGAGGATCCCGCGCGACTGCAGCTCCGCGACGGGCACGCGCACCTCGCCCATCCGCGCCCGCAGCTCCGGGTCCTCGTAGTACGAGTCGGGCGTGTCCAGGAACTCCACGCCCTCCAGCCGCATGGCGTCCACGGCCCGGCAGATGTCGTTGGTCGCCAGCGCCAGGTGCTGCGCCCCGGCGCCCCCGTAGAACTCCAGGAACTCGTCGATCTG
>DASVED010000052.1:0-6969 GCA_036380775.1 Actinomycetes bacterium | reverse complement strand
GTGGCCGTGCTGCTCCTGATCGAGGACGACCCGCGGATCCGGATGGCGCTGACCAGGGCGCTGACCGACCGCGGCCACGCCGTGTCCTCGGAGCCGGCCGGCATGCGCGGCCTGCAGCGGGTGCTCGACGACCCGCCGGACCTCCTGGTGCTCGACCTCGGTCTGCCGGACGTCGACGGCATCCAGCTGCTGCGGATGCTCCGACCGGTCAGCAAGGTCCCGGTCATCGTGGCGACCGCCCGCGACGACGACGCCGCGACGGTCGCCGCGCTGAACGCGGGGGCCGACGACTACGTGGTCAAGCCGTTCAGCGCCGAGCAGCTGGATGCGCGGATACGCGCCGTGCTGCGCCGCACCGCAGGCGAAGCGCCGGTCACCCGGCTCGAGGTGGGAGAGCTGGTCGTCGACACGCGGACACGGACCGTCCAGCTCGGCGGGGCCAGCCTGGACCTGCGGCCCCGGGAGTTCGACCTGCTCGCGTACCTGGCAGCCCGGCCCGGCGAGGTGGTGAGCAAGCGGACGCTGCTGGCCGAGGTCTGGCAGCAGCCGATGGGCGGTGCCGACAAGACCGTCGACGTGCACCTGTCCTGGTTGCGCCGCAAGCTGGGCGAGACCGCGAGCGAACCGCGGCTGCTGCAGAGCGTGCGCGGCGTCGGGGTGAAGCTGGTCGACCCCCGCGACGCATGAGGCGCCGACTCGCGCTGCTCGTCGCGGCGACGACCTCGGTGGTCCTGCTCGCGTTCCTGATCCCGGCCGCGGTGCTCGTCAGCCGGGCCGCGGCCAGCAACGCGGTCTCGGACGCGACCGCCCGCAGCCAGTCCGTGGTGTCCGCCGTCGCCGCGGGTGCCGGCGACGACGAGATCGACGCTCTCGTCGACCAGCTCGCGGCCGAGGGCCTCGCCGTGACCGTGAGCGAGGAGTCGGGGGCCACCACCAGGCCCCGGGCGACCGTGACCCGGACGGGCGACGGTGCGGCCCTGCTGCGTCAGCCCGTCCTGGTCGAGGGCCGGATGCTCGTTGTCGAGACGGTCGTGCCGCGCGAGCAGCTGCGCGAGGGGGTGTCGCGCGCCCGGGCGGTGCTGGGCCTGCTCGGGCTCGTCCTGATCGGGCTGTCCCTGCTCGTGGCGGACCGGCTGGCGCGGACGATCACCAGGCCCATCACCGACCTGGCCCGCGGCGCGGACCGGCTCGCGCACGGCGACCTCACGACCCGCGTGCGACCCGACGGGCCCGCGGAGGTCCGCGAGGTCGGAGCCGCCATCAACCTCCTGGCGGGCCGGATCGGTGAGCTGCTGGCCGGGGAGCGCGAGTCGGTGGCCGACCTGTCGCACCGGCTGCGCACACCCGTGACGGTGCTGCGGCTCGAGGTCGAGTCCCTGGCCCCCGGCCAGGAGCGGGACCGGCTCTCCGCCGCGGTCGACGAGCTCGCGCGTCAGGTCGACGGGCTGATCCGCGAGGCCCGCCGACCCGTCCGAGAGGGGGTCGAGGCCCGGGCCGACGCCCGGGAGGTGGTCGCCGAGCGGGTCGCGTTCTGGTCGGCGCTGGCCGAGGACCAGGGCCGGGAGGTGACGCTGCACCTGCCGGAGTCCCCGTGCCCGGTGCGCGCCACGCCGGCCGACCTCGAGGCCGCCCTGGACGCCCTGCTCGGCAACGTCGTCGCTCACACGCCGGAGGGCACCGGGCTCTCGGTCGCCGTGGGCCGCGACGGCCACGACGGAGTCCTGGTGGTGGTGAGCGACGAGGGCCCGGGCTTCGCCGACGACGACGTCGTACGGCGGGGAGAGAGCCGTGCCGGGTCGACCGGGCTAGGGCTGGACATCGCGCGACGCACGGCCGCCGCTTCCGGAGGTGACCTGCGGATCGGGTCCGCCCCAGGGGGCGGCGCGAGGGTGTCGATGCGGCTCGGGCCGCCGGCCACTGCCGACTGACCGGTCAGCCCGGCGCGGGTTGCTCGAGGACCCAGTGGTTGCACCGGAAGACGCCACCGGCGAACTCGATCCCCTCCTCGCCGCGAGATGAGAAGCCCAGCGAGCGGCACAACGCGTTGGACGCGGCGTTGGTGACGCCCGGGAACGCGTGGATCGGCCCCCACCGGCGCTCGACCTGGTTCCGGTCCAGCAGCAACCGCACCGCGGCCTTCGCCAGGCCCTGCCCCTGGTGTTCCTGGAGCACCATCCAGCCCACCTCGGCGACGGTCGCGCCGTCGTGCTCGCTGTCCCAGATCACCACACTGCCGGCCACCTCAGCCTCGTCGTCGCCCGGGACGACCATGCAGATCCAGGCCGTTCCGGCGGCGACCTGCGCAACGTCGCTCGCGACCTTGGCCTCGATGCCCGCACGAGGTTGCGGACCGCCGAGCTCGGACATCATCACCGGGTCGCAGCGCATCCGCACATAGGCCTCCACGTCGTCGAGGCGGACGTCGCGCAGGTGCACAGTCCCTCCCGTCGGAGCCGGCCTCAGAACGGGAGCAGCGGGTCGACCGCGACGGCGACGAACAGCAACGTCAGGTACGTGATGGAGCCGTGGAAGAGGCGCATGGCGGCTGCCTCGACCGGCGTACCGCCTCGGGCCTTGGCCAGCAGGGAGTGCGCCTCCCGCAGGAACGCCGCGCCGAGCACCAGCGCCGCCAGCCCGTAGACGGGGGTCATCCCCGCCACCGGCCACAGCAGCAGGGACACCGCGACCATCACCCAGCTGTAGGCCACGATCTGCCGGCCGACCGCGACCGGGCTCGCGACCACGGGCAGCATCGGCACACCGGCGGCGGCGTAGTCGTCACGGAAACGCAGGGACAGCGGCCAGTAGTGGGGCGGCGTCCAGAAGAAGATGACGCCGAAGAGCACCACGGGGGTCCACGTCAGTGAGCCGGTGACCGCAGACCAGCCGATCAGCACGGGCATGCAGCCCGCCGCGCCGCCCCACACGATGTTCTGCGGGGTGCGGCGCTTGAGGGCCAGCGTGTAGACCCCGACGTAGAACGCGATGGCCGCCAGCGCCAGCGCGGCCGGCAGCAGCCCGGTCGTGACGGCCAGCCAGGCCACCGACACGACGCCGAGCGTGACCCCGAAGACCATCGCCTCGCGCGGGCTGATCAGCCCGGTCGCCAGCGGGCGCCGCTCGGTGCGGTGCATGAGCTGGTCGATGTCCCGGTCGAGGTAGCAGTTCAGGGTGTTGGCGCTGCCGGCGGCCAGCGCGCCGCCGACCAGGGTGGCGGCCACCAGGCGCCACGGCGGGATGGCGCCCTCGGCGAGCAGCATGGTCGGCACGGTGGTGACGAGCAGCAGCTCGATGATCCGCGGCTTGGTCAGGGCGACGTACCCGGTGACCAGCGCTCGGCGCGTGCGCGGGGGTCTGGCGGGAACGGTCGTACCCATGCGTCCTGGGTGGACGGCCGTCACGCGCTACCTCGATCCGTCGTGGCTCTCTGCCTGTCTGCCTGATGCTGGCTGCTCCGGTCCGTTTCGGTGGTCCTCACCGGGGCAGCCACACTCTATCCGCCTGTCGAGCGGGCAGAGGCGCTACCACGGCCGACCTGAGTAGGCTCCCGAACGCGTTGACCCCCCGAGGACAGAGCCCAGGATCGAGACGTCCGACGACCCGTCGAAGGAGCACTGACGCGCGTGAGCACCCAGCAGAAGCTCGAGTGGTCGGACCTCGACCAGAAGGCCGTCGACACCGTCCGCGTCCTGGCCATGGACGCGGTGCAGAAGGTCGGCAACGGCCACCCCGGGACGGCGATGAGCCTGGCCCCGGCGGCGTACCTGCTGTTCCAGCGCTACCTCCGCCACGACCCGACCGACCCGGCGTGGCCGGGACGTGACCGTTTCGTCCTGTCTGCGGGGCACTCCAGCCTGACGCTCTACATTCAGCTCTACCTGTCCGGCTACGGCCTCGAGCTCGACGACCTCAAGGGGCTGCGCACCTGGGGCTCTCTGACACCCGGTCACCCCGAGCACGGGCACACCGCCGGCGTCGAGACGACCACCGGGCCGCTGGGTCAGGGCGTCGGCAACGCCGTCGGCATGGCGATGGCGGCCCGCCGCGAACGCGGCCTGCTCGACCCGGACGCGGCGCCGGGCACCAGCCCGTTCGACCACCACATCTGGTGCGTGGCCTCCGACGGTGACATGGAGGAGGGCGTCTCCAGCGAGGCGTCGTCGCTGGCCGGCACCCAGCGGCTGGGCAACCTCGTCCTGCTCTACGACGACAACCACATCTCGATCGAGGACGACACGTCCATCGCGCTCTCCGAGGACGTCTGCCTCCGCTACGAGGCGTACGGGTGGCACGTGCAGCGCGTCGACTGGCTCTCCGGCAACGGGAAGTACGACGAGAACGTCGCCGCGCTGGCGGCCGCCTACGACGCGGCCGTCGCCGAGACCGAGCGGCCGTCCTTCATCGCGCTGCGAACCGTGATCGCATGGCCGGCACCCAACGCGCAGAACACCGGCAAGGCTCACGGCAGTGCACTCGGGGCCGACGAGGTCGCATCGACGAAGAAGATGCTCGGCTTCGACGAGAGCAAGACCTTCGACGTCGGGCCCGAGGTGCTCGCGCACGCCCGCGAGGTGGTCGCCCGCGGGAAGGCCGCGCACGCGGAGTGGCAGGAAGGCTTCCAGCGGTGGACCGAGGGCAACCCCGAGGGCAAGGCGCTGCTGGACCGGATGTCCGAGCGCAGGTTGCCGGACGGGTGGACCGACGCGCTGCCGGAGTTCCCCCCCGACCCGAAGGGGATGGCTACCCGCAAGGCGTCCGGAAAGGTGCTGGAGAAGATCGCGCCGGTCCTCCCCGAGCTGTGGGGCGGGTCCGCCGACCTCGCGGAGTCCAACAACACGACACCCGAGGGCGAGCCGTCGTTCCTGCCCGAGGACCGGCAGTCCAAGGCGTTCCCCGGTGGCCCGTACGGCCGGGTGCTGCACTTCGGCATCCGCGAGCACGCGATGGGCTCGATCATGAACGGCATCACGCTGCACGGCGGGACCCGCGTGTACGGCGGAACCTTCCTCGTCTTCAGCGACTACATGCGGCCCGCCGTGCGGCTCGCCGCCCTGATGAAGCTGCCCGTCACCTACGTCTGGACCCACGACTCGATCGGCCTGGGCGAGGACGGCCCGACGCACCAGCCGATCGAGCACCTCGCCGCTCTGCGGGCCATCCCTGGCCTCGACGTGGTCCGTCCTGCCGACGCCAACGAGACCGTTGTTGCCTGGCGGACGATCCTGGGCCACACCGACCGGCCGGCGGGGCTGTGCCTGACCCGTCAGGACGTGCCGACGTACGACCGGTCGGTCTTCGCGTCCGCCGAGGGGGCCGCGCGCGGTGGCTACGTCCTCGCCGACGCGTCCGACGGCCAGCCCACGGTCGTCATCGTGGCCACCGGGTCCGAGGTCCAGCTGGCCATGGCGGCCCGGGAGGTGCTCGAGGAAGAAGGCACCCCGACCCGGGTCGTGTCGATGCCGTGTCTCGAGTGGTTCCACGAGCAGGACCTCGCCTACCAGCAGCAGGTCATCCCTGGCGGGCTGAAGGCGCGGGTCAGCGTCGAGGCCGCCGTCGGCATGGGCTGGCGCGACATCGTCGGCGACGCCGGCGAGATCGTCAGCATCGAGCACTTCGGAAGCAGCGCGGCACACACCGTGTTGTTCGAGCAGTTCGGTTTCACCCGCGACCGCGTCGTGGCTGCCGCGCACGCGACGCTCGAACGCGTCGGCTCCATCACCGGCAGCACGACCGGCACCTGAGGCGAGGGGATCACGATGACCGAGACAGCGACCCGTGGATCGATACCGGACCCGCTGCGCCGACTCTCCGAGGAGGGCGTGTCGATCTGGCTCGACGACATGAGCCGAACCCGGCTCGCGAGCGGCACCCTTGCGGACCTGATCCGGGACCGGCACGTCGTCGGGGTCACGACGAACCCGACGATCTTCCAGAAGGCGATCAGCGAGAGCGACCTGTACGACAGCCAGCTGCGCGACCTCGCCGTCCGCGGCGTCGACGTCGAGGAGGCCATCCGGATGGTCACCACGCTCGACGTCCGCTGGGGCTGCGATGTTCTGCGCCCGGTCTACGACGCCACCGACGGGGTGGACGGCAGGGTCTCGATCGAGGTCGACCCGCGGCTCGCGCACGAGACCGAGCCGACGATCGCCGAGGCGCGTCAGCTCTGGTGGCTGGTCGACCGGCCCAACCTGTTCATCAAGATCCCCGCGACGAAGGCCGGCCTGCCGGCGATCGCCCAGTGCCTGGCCGAGGGGATCAGCGTCAACGTCACGCTGATCTTCTCGCTGGAGCGCTACGGCGAGGTGATGGAGGCGTTCCTCGACGGCATCGAGCGAGCCCGGGTGGCCGGCCACGACCTCTCCCGGCTCGGATCCGGCGCCTCCTTCTTCGTCAGCCGGGTCGACACCGAGGCCGACAAGCGTCTCGACAAGATCGGGTCGGCCGAGGCGAAGGCGCTGCGCGGGAAGGCGGCGATCGCCAACGCCCGGCTGGCCTACCAGCGCTATGAGCAGGTCTTCGGGACCGCGCGGTGGGCCTCGCTCGCCGACGCCGGCGCCCGTCCGCAGCGCCCTCTGTGGGCGTCCACAGGCGTCAAGGACCCGGCCTATGACGACACGCAGTACGTCGTCGAGCTGGTCGCTCCGGGAACGGTCAACACGATGCCCGAAGCGACCCTGAACGCGGTCGCCGACCACGGCGTGATCCGCGGCGACACGATCCGCCCCTACTACGCCGACGCCGAGCAGGTGATGGCGTCCCTCGCCGCCGCCGGGATCGACGTGGACGACGTGGTACAGGTGCTCGAGGACGAGGGCGTCGAGAAGTTCGAGGCGTCCTGGAACGAGCTGCTGGAGTCGACGAGGGACGAGCTGACCCGGCTCGGCGGCGAGGCGTCGTCGACCTCGACCTCGTGAGCGTGTCCGTCCAGGTCGGCGGTGGACCGTCGGCTCAGCCCTCGGACCTCGA
>DASVED010000051.1:0-6763 GCA_036380775.1 Actinomycetes bacterium | reverse complement strand
CGGGTCGGGGGAGGGCTACGTCTACCCGCACGACGAGCCGGGCGGTGTGGCCGCGCAGCAGTACCCGCCGGACGCGGTGCTGCCCCGGACCTACTACCGGCCGACCCGGCACGGCGCCGAGTCCCGGCTGGCCGACCTCTGGGACACGCTGCGCACCCTCGTCCGCGGCACCTGACGCCCCCAAGATCCTAGTTGCGCCGACACACCGGGCCGCCGGCGTGTCAGGTGCGTCGGCGCAACAACGAGACCAGCCGGGCTGATCAAGGCGGTCACCAGTGCGGGACCGGGGGCGGCAACGGCCCGGGCTCCCACGTCCAGCCGCCGCGCGGGGTGAGCCGTGCGCGGCGCCGGCCCGACAGCAGTCGCTGGCGGGTCCGCGTCCGGAACCGGCCGAGGTCGACGTTCGTGGCGCGGACGACCGTCAGGCCGCCGTCCTCGAGCCCTTCCTCGCGGGCGTTGTCGAGGGCATGCCGCAGCTCCTCGCGGTGGATGGCCCCGTCGTACTCGCCCAGCAGGCCAGTCCCGGGGTCGAGAAGGTCACCCATGCCGAGGAGGTTCCCGGCCGCGTCGCGAATGGTCGCGTTGACCTGAGGATCAGGGAGCCCGCACTCGAGCACCCAGAAGAGGCGGAAGGCCGTCTCGCGCGGTGACCGGGCCCGAGGGCTGGCTAGGGCGAGCGCACGTCGAGCCTGCGGGACACCGCGCCAGCCAGGTCGCTCGGCGAGGTAGCCGCCGACAGACTCGAGGAACTCTGGTCGGCCGCGCCCCAGGACGTCGAGTGCGGTGACCGCCTGCAGCAGGGTCCCCTGCCGAGCCAGGTCGAATGCTGTCCGCACCGGCACCGTGAGGCGCACACCACCGACCTCGGTGACGTCGTCGGTATGGAGCTCCGCGCGCCAACAGACCACACCCGGCCGGCGTCGGCTCCGGCCGGGCGGCAGGCACAACGGCACCGGCAGTCGTTCGCCGTCCGAGAACCCGTCGAGCTCCTCGACGCCACCGACCCGGGCAGCGGCCCAACCGCCGAGCGAGCCGTCGTCCGGCAGCAAGCCGGCTGCGTCCAGGGCCCGTTGCAGCGGGACCGTCTCGTCGGTGGCGCTCCACACGTGCACCCCTCGGAACGGACTACGCCACAGTGGTCCGGCCACCTCGCGCCAACCGATTCCGAGCAGGCTGAGCTCACCGCGGGTCAGCGGGTGGTCCAGGTCCTCCGGGTAGGTCGCCACGGGCTGACCATGCGGCCGACCTTCCCGCCGTACGCCGAAAGGCCGACCGGCTGTGGACGACCCCGGCCGACGGGCAAGGCTGTGGGAAAACGGCGGTCGTCGGCACAGTGCATCGACCCACCAAGGTTCCCCGTTGCGCTGACGCACCGGACACGCCGGCGGACTGGTGTGTCGGCGCAACAAGGATCTTGGGGGCGGGCTGTGAGCGCGCGATAGGGTCGTCGGCATGTCGGTCGGAGACGTCGCGGGACTCATCGCGGCCATCGCGTTCGTGCTGCTGGTGGGGGCTCTCGCGATCCCGCTGGTCAAGCTCGGCGGCGTCTTCGACGAGACCCGACGGATGATCCGGGGCGTGTCCGACGAGACGGTCCCGCTGCTCAGCGAGGTCACCACCACAGTGACCACGACCAACGCCCAGCTGGTCCGGGTGGACGCCATCACGTCCAACGTGCAGGCGGCGACGACGAACGTCTCCGCCCTGACCGCACTGCTGGCGGCCACGCTCGGCGGCCCGGTCGTCAAGGTCGCCGCCTTCACCTACGGCGTGCGCAGCGCGCTGGCCGACCGGCCGGAGTCCCGCACCCGCCGGAAGGTGGCCGACCAGACCCGCGCCAACAAGGCCGCCGCACGCGCGGCGAAGCGGCGGCGGGCCGACTGATGCGTCGGCTGTTCTGGGTCGCCGTCGGCGCGACCGCCGGGGTCTACGCCGTCCGCAAGGTGCAGAAGACGCTGCACGCCTACAGCCCGTCCGGCATGGCCGAGCGGGCCGACGGCGTGGGCGAGTCGGTGCGCGCGTTCGCCGACCAGGTCCGGGCCGGCATGGCCGACCGCGAGGCGGAGCTGCGTGAGGCGCTCGGCATGGAGCCAGCCGACGAGCCGCCGCTCACGCCGGCGGAGGCCGCCGACCTGATCGACCACCCGGCGAGCCGACGGCACCAACCCGCCGGCCGTCACCAGCCCAGGAGTGCCCGCTGATGGAGACCGCCGAGATCAAGCGTCGGTGGCTCCGGTTCTTCGGCGAGCGTGGGCACACCGTCGTCCCGAGCGCGTCGTTGCTGCTCGACGACCCCAACCTGCTCTTCGTCAACGCCGGCATGGTGCCGTTCAAGCCGTATCTGCTCGGGCAGGAGTCGCCGCCCTACAAGAGGGCCACCAGCGTGCAGAAGTGCGTCCGCACCCTCGACATCGAGGAGGTCGGCAAGACCACCCGGCACGGCACCTTCTTCCAGATGAACGGCAACTTCTCGTTCGGCGACTACTTCAAGGAAGGCGCCATCGAGCTGGCCTGGGAGCTGGTGACAGGGGCGCAGTCCGACGGCTTCTTCGGGTTCGACCCGGAGAAGGTCTGGGTCACGGTGCTGGAGTCCGACGACGAGGCCTTCGAGCTCTGGCGGAAGGTCGCCGGGCTGCCCGAGCACCGCATCCAGCGCCGTGGGCTCGCCGACAACTACTGGCACATGGGCGTCCCCGGTCCGGGCGGGCCGGCCAGCGAGATCTACATCGACCGCGGGCCGGAGCACGGCCCGGAGGGCGGGCCGATCGTGGACGAGGACCGGTTCCTGGAGATCTGGAACCTGGTCTTCATGCAGGAGGAGCTCAGCGCGGTGCGGTCGAAGGTCGACTTCGACGTCCGGGCGCCCCTGCCGACGCCGAACATCGATACCGGCATGGGCCTCGAGCGGGTGGCCTACCTGCTGCAGGGCGTCGACAACCTCTACGAGATCGACGAGGTCTTCCCGGTCCTCGACCGCGCGGCGGCGCTGGCCGGCAAGCAGTACGGCCGCAGCGGCATCGTCCATGACCCGGATGATGTTCGCCTTCGGGTCGTGGCCGACCACGTCCGCAGCGCGCTGATGCTGATCAGCGACGGCGTGACGCCGGGGAACGAGGCCCGCGGCTACGTCCTGCGCCGGCTGCTCCGGCGGGTCGTGCGCTCGATGCGGCTGCTCGGCTACGAGGACCCGGTGCTGCCCGAGCTGCTCCCGATCAGCCGGGACGCGATGGCGCCGTCCTACCCGGAGCTGGCCGCCGGCTTCGGCCGGATCTCCTCCCTCGCCTATGCCGAGGAGGAGACCTTCCGTCAGACGCTGCGCGCCGGCACCACCATCCTGGACACGGCGGTCCGGGAGGAGAAGTCGCGCGGTGGCCGGTCGCTGTCCGCCGAACGAGCCTTCGCGCTGCACGACACCTATGGCTTCCCGATCGACCTCACCCTCGAGATGGCGGCCGAGCAGGGACTGTCCGTCGACGAGGACGGCTTCCGTCGCCTCATGAAGGAGCAGCGGGAGCGCGCGCAGGCGGACTCCAAGGCCAAGCGGTCCGGGCACGCCGACCTGTCGGCGTACCGCGGGATCGTCGACGCGGGCGGCGCCTCGACCTTCACCGGGTACGACGAGGTCGTCTCCGAGGGCCGCGTCCTCGGGATACTCGTCGGCGGGGCGAGCGTCCCGGCCGCCCACGAGGGTGACGACGTCGAGCTGGTCCTCGACCGCACCCCCTTCTACGCCGAGGGCGGCGGTCAGCTCGCCGACCAGGGCCGGCTGCGGCTGGGCAACGGCGCCGAGGTCGAGGTGCACGACGTCCAGACCCCGTTGCCGGGCGTCATCGTCCACCGCGGCACCGTGGCGCGCGGAGAGGTGACCGTGGACGACACCGCTCTCGGCGAGGTCGACGTGGAGCGACGGCGCGCGATCAGCCGGGCCCACACCGCGACCCACCTGGTGCACAAGGCGTTCCGCGAGACGCTGGGGGAGACCGCGACCCAGGCCGGCTCGGAGAACGCGCCCGGCCGGTTCCGCTTCGACTTCTCGGCCACCGGCGCGGTGTCGCCGACCGTGCTGCGCGACGTCGAGCAGGAGGTCAACGAGGTGCTCGCGGCGGACCTCGACGTGCGGGCCGAGCTGATGACCCAGGAGCAGGCCCGGTCGGTCGGGGCGATGGCGCTCTTCGGCGAGAAGTACGGCGACCAGGTCCGGGTCGTCTCCGTCGGCGACTGGGCCCGCGAGCTCTGCGGCGGCACCCACGCCCGGCGCTCCGGGCAGCTCGGCGTGGTGAAGATCCTCGGGGAGTCCTCGATCGGTGCGGGGGTCCGGCGGGTCGAGGCGCTGGTCGGCGTCGACGCCTTCCAGTTCCTGGCCCGCGAGCACACGCTGGTCGCCCAGCTGACGGAGGCGCTCAAGGTGCGGCCGGAGGAGCTCCCGGACCGGGTCGAGGCGATCACCACGCGGCTGCGCGAGGCGGAGAAGGAGCTGGTGGCACTGCGCTCCGGGCAGGTCCTGGCGGCGGCGGGCGAGCTGGCGGCCGCACCCAAGGACGTCTTCGGCGTCGGGGTGGTCGCCCACCGGGCCCCGGACGGGACGACCGCCGACGATCTGCGCCGGCTGGTGCTCGAGGTGCGCGGACGGATCCCGGCCGACCGTCCTGCGGCAGTGGCCGGCGTCGCCGTGGCGAACGGCCGCCCGGTGGTGGTGGTCGCCGTCAACGAGAAGGGCCGCGAGTGGGGCATCAAGGCCGGTGAGCTCGTGCGGGTCGCCGCGACGACCCTCGGCGGCGGAGGCGGCGGCAAGGACGACGTGGCCCAGGGTGGTGGCAGCGACCCGGGCAAGGTCGACGAGGCGCTGGCCCAGGTGGAGCACACGGTGGGCCAGCGGGTCACGGGCAGCTCCTGACCGGCACCGGCGGCGTGAGGGCGGCGACATGAGGGCGGGGGTGCGGGTCGGCGTCGACGTCGGATCGGTCCGCGTCGGGGTGGCGACCTGCGACCCGGCCGGGCTGATCGCCACGCCGGTGGCGACCCTGCGGCGGGGCCGCGGCGACCTCGACGCTCTGTCACGGCTGGTGACCGAGCGTGAGGCGATCGAGGTCGTGGTGGGTCTGCCCACGACGCTGGCAGGCCGGCACGGCGCAGCCGCCGAGGCCGCGCAGGCCTACGCGGAGGCGGTCGCCGGCGCGGTGGCCGTCCCGGTTCGACTTGTCGACGAGCGGTTGTCTACGGTGGGTGCGCAGCGTGATCTCCGCGCCAGCGGGGTAGACACGCGCAGGGGCCGCAGCGTGATCGACCAGGCTGCGGCTGTCATCATTCTGCAGGCAGCCCTGGACGCCGAGCGGCGCTCCGGGACCGCGCCGGGACGGCTCGTCGGTCGCACGCCAGCCACCGACTGACCGCCCTCGCGACCGGGGGCGGACACGCGGAGAGGCGAACGGAGAAGCAAAACCATGACGAACCTGTCGGTGTGGTCCGACGAGGAGGTGCAGCCCCCTCGTCGGCGACGCCGGAAGAAGAAGGAGCGCAAGGGGGGCCTGGCGGTCGCCATCGCCCTGCTCCTCGTGGTCGCCGTCCTGGGCGGCGGGGCGGCCCTGGTGTTCGGGGTCGGCGCCAAGATCAAGGACGCTCTCTCGACCAGCTCGGCCCCCGACTACCCCGGCCCCGGCCAGGGCGAGGTGCTCATCGAGGTCGAGCCCGGCCAGACGGTCTCCCAGGTCGGCGAGACGCTCAAGCGCGAGGACGTCATCAAGAGCACCCGGGCCTTCTTCGAGGTGGCCAACGCCAACCCGGAGTCGTCCACCCTGCAGCCCGGCTTCTACTCGCTGCAGCACAAGATGCCCGCCGCGGACGCGCTGGACGCACTGCTCGATCCCGCGGCCAGGGTGCAGGCCAAGGTCACGCTGCCCGAGGGCCTGCGGCTGGACGAGACCCTGGAGAAGCTGGCGACCGGCACCGAGCTCCCGCTGAAGGACTACCGCGAGGCGCTCAAGAACGCCGAGGACCTGGGCCTGCCCGACTACGCGCAGGGCAACCCGGAGGGCTTCCTCTACCCGGCGACCTACGAGGTGCCGCCGGACGCCGACGCCGCGTCGGTGCTCGAGCAGCTCTTCACGGCGTACTCCGGGGCAGCCGAGGAGGCGGGCATCGAGCGGACCCCGCGCGACCCGGAGGAGCTCGTCATCATCGCCAGCCTGGTCGAAGCCGAGGCCCGGCACGACGAGGACTTCGGCAAGGTGGCCCGGGTGGTCTACAACCGGCTGGAAGCCGGGATGCCTCTGCAGTTCGACTCGACGGTCAACTATGCGCTCAAGGCGGACAAGGAGATCGTCACCTACGAGGACCTCGGCGAGGACTCGCCCTACAACACCTACCAGAACACCGGCCTTCCGCCGGCCCCGATCAACTCGCCGGGCCTGAAGGCGATGACCGCCGCCGTCAACCCGCCGGACGGCGACTGGCTGTACTTCGTGACGACCGACCCCCAGAAGGGGACCACGAAGTTCACCGGCGACTACCAGGAGTTCCTGCGCTTCAAGGCTGAGCTCAAGTCCAACCAGTGACCGCACCGCCCGTCCGGCGAGCAGCGGTCCTGGGCTCGCCGATCAGCCACTCGCTGTCGCCGGTCCTGCACCGGGCCGCGTACGAGGCTCTCGGCCTGACCGGCTGGGACTACACCGCGCACCGGGTCACCGAGGCTGAGCTGCCGGGCTTCCTGGCCGACCTGGGCTCTGAGTGGGCGGGGCTGTCGCTCACCATGCCGCTCAAGGCGGCC
>DASVED010000050.1:0-6987 GCA_036380775.1 Actinomycetes bacterium | reverse complement strand
CGAGGGCATGGTGACGGAGACCAAGCACCTGGACCATGAGGGGGCGCGCCTGCGGTTCGACTGCCCGGACGACGTCGAGCAGGTGAAAGTGACCGTCACGACCATGACCGACGTCGACCACGAGTACCGCACGGCGGCCCGCAGCAGCACGGGTGACCGGGCCGTCTACACCAGCGATCAGGCCACTCACGACTGGCAGCTGGCTGCCCCAGATGAGGGCGGCTCGACCGCCTGGCTGCGGCCGGCGGCCGGGTCTGCGGTGGTCCTCTCGGGTGCGATGCTGCTTCTCTACCTGCTCCGGCGACCGCGCGCGGTCAGCCGGCCGGCTCGTAGAGCCTGAGGTCGTCGATCGTCGCCTGTCCAGCCTCGCAGCGCGTCTCCTCGTCGTTTCGCCAGGATCCTCGAGGGCAGGGGTGCCGCCATGATCTTGCGCTGGGTGTGGCGGACGGTGGTGCTCTTCGTCGGCCGGAAGCTGTGGACCGCGTGGCGATCGCGCAGCCAGGGCGGTCCGCCCCGTCGATAGCCCGTTCCCTGGCCGGACCTCAGGTGTCCTCCGGACTGGTGCCGTACGGCGGGCTCCCTCGGGACTTTGGTCCCTGTCGAGCGACCCGACCCTCCGTCAGAGTCGGGAGCAGCCAGCAGAGAACTGGCATCGACGACCAGGAGGACACCATGACCAGCACCGACTCGCGCACCCAGCGCCCAACTCGTCAGACCGACGACACCGTGACCGTGACCCGGTCCGCGTCCAGCACAGCTCGTATCGCGGCCCTGATCACGATCCTGGCGGGCGTCGTGCTTGCCGTGAGTGGTGCCACCACCTGGTTCACGGTCCAGAGCAACCTCGCCGACGAGCGCATCACGGTGTCGGAGGACTCGCCCCGCTTCGCGAACGACAAGGTGGACGGGCCGTTCACCGCCTTCCAGGAGGCGCAGATGATCGAGAAGCACTACCTCGAGTCCACCAAGGGCAAGACGTACGCTGAGCTCGACCGCGAGGACCCGATTCGCGAGACGGCGATGACCGCATCGTTCCTGCGGGCGTCCCTGTTCACCTCGGTCGTCTCGTTCGGCGTGGCGGCCCTGGCCTTCGGGCTGGGAATCGTGCTCATCATCGCCGGCTACGGGTTGCTCACCCTGAGCCGAGCGGTACCTCGCAGCTGAGCCTCACGCCAGCTGCTCGACGGAGGCGTCCACCAGAAGGGTGGACGCCTCCGTCGCGGACTCACGTCATCACGGTGCGGTGCTGCGGCGACCCTTCATCGACGCGACCAGTGCGACTCCGATCGCGGCCAGTGCCAGCTGCACCAGCAGCTCGACCCAGTCGATGCCGTCGGTGTCGCGCAGCGGCCCGACGATCGCCGAGCCGATCAGCGCAGCCACGATGCCGACCAGGATCGTCAGCCAGATGGGAATGTCTTGCTTGCCGGGAACGATCAGTCGTCCCAGCGCGCCGATGATCAGGCCGATGATCACAGCGCCGATGATGCCTTCGATGGTCATGTTGTCTCACTTCCAGCAGGGGTGGATCGATCGCGGTGGGTCTGCCCGCCTGAACGGCCCTGAATCACCGTTGCGGGTGGGGCGCCTCGCTCAGGTGACCAGACCTGAACGGTATGCCAGGACCACCGCCTGGACGCGGTCGCGGACGCCAAGCTTCGCCAACAGCCGCGCGACGTGCGTCTTGACCGTCCCCTCGCCGATGTAGAGCTCGGTCCCGATCTCCGCGTTGGACAGCCCGCGGGCCAGCAGCAGCAGCACTTCGCGCTCGCGCCCGGTGAGGGCCTGGACCACCGTCGGGTCGGCTCGCGGCTCACGACGGGCGAACTCCGTAATCAGGCGCCGGGTGACCGAGGGCGCCAGCAGCGCATCGCCGGACGCTGCCGCGCGGATCGCGGCGACGAGCTGCTGTGCGGGGGCGTCCTTGAGCAGGAAGCCGGTGGCACCGGCTCGCAGCGCTTCGTATACGTACTCGTCGAGGTCGAACGTCGTCAGCATCACGACACGGGGGGCCGACGGCAGGGCGAGGATCTGGCGGGCAGCCTCGAGGCCGTCGACCTCGGGCATCCTGATGTCGAGCAGGACGACGTCGGGTTCGAGCTCGCGCGCGTTCGCCACTGCCTCTCGGCCGTTCGTCGCCTCTCCGACGACCTCGATGTCCTGCTCGCTGTCGAGGATCAGCCGCAGGCCGGTGCGGACCAGCTCCTCGTCGTCCGCGACGAGCACGCCGATCGTCATGTGTGAGCCGACTCGACGGATTCGACCGGCAGGTCGGCACGCACCCTGAAGCCGCCGCCCTCGGCTCGTCCCGTCTCCAGGGTCCCCCCGTAGAGCGCCACCCGCTCACGCATCCCGATCAGCCCGCGCCCCGGTGGCGTGCCGTCGCCAGTTCGCGAACCGTCGTCGGTGACCTCGATCTCGAGGCCGTCGCGGTGGTACCGCAGGCGGACGGTGGCGCGCGCACGGCCGGCGTGACGCATCGTGTTGGTGAGCGCCTCCTGCACGATGCGGTACGCCGACAGGTCGACGCCCGGGGGGAGCTCGCGCGGTGTGCCCTCGACCAGGAGCTCGACCGGGAGGCCGGCAGCGCGGACCTGCTCGACCAGCGCGACGACGTGGCGGAGGCTGGGTTGCGGGGCGTGTGGGACATCGTCGTCGGTGCCGACCAGCACGTCGAGGAGACGTCGCATCTCGGCCATGCCCTGCCGACCGAGGGACTCGATGGAGCGCAGTGCCCGGTCCGCCGCCGCCGGGTCGTCGCGGAAGACCCGCTGCGCCGCCTGCGACTGGATGACGATGACGCCCATGCTGTGGGCGACCAGGTCGTGCAGCTCGCGCGCGATCCGGGCTCGCTCTGCCGCGACCGCTGACCGGGCCTCCTCGTCCCGCGTCTGCTCGAGAACGGTGGCGTGCTCGTGCAGCCGCCTCATCTCGTGACGGCGCCGTTGCATCCAGCGTCCGAAGCCCCAGAGCCCGCCCAGGACGAACCATGCCGGCACCACCTCGTCCAGCGGGTCGCCGTCGCGCAGCCGAGGGACGTCCGTCGCCAGGACCGCCGCCGCCACGACACCGAGGCCGAGCGTGGCGTCGCGACGCGACCCGTGGGCACCGACCGAGTAGAGAGCGATGACCATCGCAAAGAACGCCTGTCCCAGCCCGGCGTCCAACTCGTACTGGAGCCACCCCGCGACGACGATCACGCTCAGTGCGAGCAACGGACGCTTGCGCCGGACCAGCAGCGGCAGGGTACCGAGGGCGGCCAGCGCCGCATTGGGGGCCGGGCCGCTCTGCCACGACGAGGCGTCCTGGGACCAGATCTGCACCTGGGCGGACACAGCGAGCAGGAGGACGACGACGAGGTCTGCGGCGCGAACGAGCTGCGACCTCCCCATGGTTGGACGGTAGCGGCCCGGCTCGCGCGTGGTCATCCCTCTCACGGCCTGCTCATCCGGCAGCCGTCTGCCGTGCGGGCTACCCGCTCGGTGGATCCGCGGGCAGACGACGCGGGACGGCCTGCCTTCTAGCGTCCGAGGCATCACTCGAGATGCCCCCGGAGGATCCTGTGGAGACAACCGCGATGAACCCCGTCGTCCGCGCCGGTTGGGCCGGCGTCGTGGCCGGTCCCCTGCTTGCCCTGTCAGTCGGCATCGAGCTGGTCTCCGACGTCCAGCGTCCTGACGGCACCGTGACCGCACCGGCGCTGTTCGCCGTCCTGATGGTGCTGTGGGCCCTGGGCATGGCGTGCGTCGCAACAACCGTCCTCGGCCTTCGGCGGCTGCACACCGACGCGAGTCGGCCGCTGCCCCGCGTCGGCCGGGCCGGCGTCCGGGTCACGTTGGCCGGCTGCCTGCTGCTCCTTGCGTTCCCGGTGCTCGGAGGGCTCACGGCGGCGCTGTCGGGAAAGCCCGCGGACATCGTCTTCCTGCCCTTCGGGATCGGGTTCCTCTGCCTCATCGTGGGCGGGGTCTTGCTCGGCCGGGGGGTGCGTCGCGCCGACGTGCTCCGGCCGGCCGCGGTGCCGCTCTGGTTCGGCGCCGGGTCGGCGTTCCTGGCCATCGCCGTGCCGGCCGACCCGTGGCACGACCTGGCGCTGTTCGCGTTCCACGCCACCTGGACGGCACTCGGGCTGCTACTGATCCGCCACGCCGCGCGTGGCGCCGGCGTCACCCCGGCACACGAGCAGCTCAGCGTGTAGCGCGACGTCCGTTATGTTGTGGAATGCCCGAACCACCGGGCGGTGCGCGGCGTCCTGTCTGCGTACCTGACGTCCACGACAACGGGGAAGAACTCATGAGCACATTTTCCACGTCCATCCGCTCCGCGCTGGCTGCCACCGGCGCCGCTGGCGTCGTCGCTGCTGCCGCGCTGGTGGCCGGGGCCACGACCGGGCAGGGCGCGACCGTCGCCCCGAGCGGCACCGGGACCAGCACGACGACGGCAACGAGCACGGCCACACCGACGACGACCGTCTCGACCGAGCCGCTGACCTGCTTCGGCCTCCTTCCGACCATCGTCGGCACCGTCGGTGACGACACGATCGACGGGACGGCCGGTGATGACGTCATCCTCGGTCTGGCCGGTGCGGACACCATCAACGGCCTTGACGGCAACGACACCGTCTGCGCGGGTGACAACGACCTCCGCGGTGACAACGGTCAGGGCAACGACCGGCCGATCACCGGGTTCGACATCGTGCACGGCGGCAACGGCAACGACAGGGTCGACGGGGGGAACGGCGTCGACATGCTCTTTGGCGAAGTCGGCGACGACCTGCTGGAGGGCGGCGACAACGCGACGACCAACCCCGCACTGCGCAGTACTCCCGAGACCCTCCACGGCGGCGTCGGCGACGACGTGATGCACGGCGGAGCGGGTCCGAGCCGCATGTGGGGCAGCTACGGCGTCGACCAGATGACCGGTGGTCCGGATGCTGACGTTATCAAGGGCCGCCAGGGCAACGACGAGATGGCCGGTGGGCCCGGTGACGACCGGATCGAAGGTCACCTGGGCGACGACGTCGGCTTCGGGAACCGCGGCGACGACCATCTCTCCGACCGGCCGACGTCGCTTGGCGACGACCGCTACTCCGGCGGCCGGGACGAGGACTTCCTCGACGGTGACGGCGGCGACGACACTCTCTTCGGCGGTCCGGACGTCGACGAGATCCGGGGCGGGTTCGGCATTGACACCTGCCGCTCGCCGTCCAACCCGCCGCGAGCCCTCGGCTGCTGACCACAGCCGGCGCGAGGAAGTGGTCGCTGCGCGTCAGAGGTAGTCGGCGAAGACGCGCTCGACGAGACGGGCGGAGGCGTGGCCGTCGTCCCAGGCATTGAACTCCGCAGTGAACTCGCGGTATGCGTTCGCGTGCTGGGCGTGCAGCGACTCGACGTCGCGGATGGCCGCCACGACCTCGTCCGAGGTGCTCAGGTGCGGCCCGGGCACGCGCTGCGGGTCGAAGTAGAAGCCGCGCAGCCGGTCGCGGTAGTCGGCCAGGTCGTAGGTGAAGAACAGCATGGGTCGACCGGTGTTGGCGAAGTCGAACATCAGAGACGAGTAGTCGGTGACGAGGACGTCGGTCGCGAGGAGCAGCTCGTTCACGTCCGGCCACGACGACACGTCCCTCGCGAACTGACCGTCCACTCCTGGGACGCTGTCGACCACCTTGGCGTGGCTGCGGACCAGGAGCACGTGGTCGTCGCCGAGCGCCCGCCGCGCCGCCGCGAGGTCCAGACGCATCTCCAGGCTGTACCTGTTGCCGGCGTAGCGGTGGTCGTCGCGCATCGTCGGCGCGTAGAGCACGACTCGCGCCGAGGGATCGATCTCCAGCCGCCGTCGCACCTCCGCGGCCACCCGGTCCCGGTCGGGCGCGAAGAACTGGTCCGTCCGCGGGTATCCGGTCTCGAGCATCTCGCCCTCGTAGCCGAAGGCTCCTCGCAGGATCGGCGTGCTCGGCGGGTTCGGTGAGATCAGGTAGTCCCACCGCGCGGACTCGCGCTTGATCAGCTCGGTGTGCTCCCGCGTCGTCAGCGCGTCCCACCGCGGGTTGTCCAGTGCGATGCGCTTGAACGGAGCGCCGTGCCAGGTCTGCACGACGATCTGCCCTGGCGGGGTCTGGAACCAGGACTCCATCGGCCGGTAGTTGGGCACCACGACATGGCGTGCTCGGGCCAGCGCCTCGAAGTGGTCGCGGCTGCTCCGGCGGACCGGGTGGATGCCCTCCGGGAGGGCGGTCTGACCGTCGGCGACCACCCAGAGGCAGCGCAGATCGGGCGCGCGACGGCTGAGCTCCTCGTAGATGGCGCGGGCGTTGTCGCCGTACGCCCTGCTCTCGTAGCTCTCGAACAGCACCTCGTCGCACAGCCCGAGTCGCAGCAGGGCGGGGAACTCCTCCATCCGCAGGCGATGCTGGTTGGCCGGGCCGCGCTCGGTCTCCACCAGGTCCGGCCCCACGTCGAGGTCGAGCTCGTCATCGTCCTCGGTCAACGTGAACGACTTGGTCCCGATCGTGTGCTCGAGCGGGAGGGCTGCCAGGACATGCGAGTCCGCAGCCAGCGGGACGTCCTCGTCGGGGTCGTCACCCACACGCACGGCGGGCAGCCAGTGTCCGTGGGGCAGCGGCAGGTCGCCGGCCAGGGTGGGCATCGCCGCCGGCCGCCAGCGCACGCTGAACCGGTCACCTGTCACGACCGGAGTGAGATCGCGGTCCCGGGCGGCTCGCCGCGACACGAGTAACAGCGACGCCTGCAGTCCGGCGGGCCACCGGCCGCTGAGGTCGAGCTCGTCGCCGAGCCACCGGGCGCTGTCGACGACCGGTCGCGGCCGCCGGACCGAGACCACGGCCCGTCCGTGGGGCGTCGCGGTCAGGGTGACCTCGCGCCCGTCGTGGGTCACGCGGATGGCCGGGAGGTCCGCCGGCATGCGCAGGGCGACCGTCCGCTGCACCCCGGGCAGGACCAGCCGCAGCGACCAGGTGATCTCTCCGTCGAG
>DASVED010000049.1:0-5334 GCA_036380775.1 Actinomycetes bacterium | reverse complement strand
GGGTCACGTCACGCGTGCGCGGTGCTGTCAACCTGCCCAACCACCTGCGACGCCCGGTCGGGGCGGGCCAGGGCTGGGCGCTCGTCGGCGACGCCGGCTACCACCGCGACGCGATCACCGGGCACGGCATCACCGACGCCTTCCGTGACGCGGAGCTGCTCGCCGGTGCGCTCGACACGGCGCTGCGCGACCCCGCCGCCGAGGAGGACGCACTCGCGACCTACCACGCGCGGCGCGACGCAGCCCTGCGCGAGACGTTCGACCTCACCCGGGCCCTGACGGCCTTCCCCAGCCCCGAGCGCTTCGTCGAGCTGCAGATCGAGCTCAGCGCCGCACTCGAACGCGAGGCCGAGTACCTCGCAGCACTGCCGGCACCAGCCGGGATGGCGGCAGCCGCCGCCTGACGCACACCGACCGAGAGGAACCAGCATGTCCGTCACCGAGATCCGCGAGGCACCGGCACGCCGCAACGGCGTGAACGTCGAGGCCCTCTTCGCCACCATCGGGGTCGTGCGCGACCAGCCAGAGCTGGGCCGCTTCCAGTTCCGGACCCGTCACGAGTGGGTGAGCGGCACCCACAACCAGGCCACCATCGACGGCTTCTACGGCGCGGGCCAGGAGCACGTGCGCGAGCAGCCGAAGGTTATCGAGGCCGACCATCCGGCAGTGCTCGTTGGTGACGACCTGGGCGCGACGCCGGCCGAGCTGCTGCTGAACGCGCTCGGCGCATGCCTGATGAGCGGCCTCGCCAACATCGCCGCCGCGCGCGGGGTCGACTTGCAGGGAGTGACCGCGACCGTCGAGGGTGACATCGACCTCCGCGGCATCCTCGGGCTCACCGACGAGGTCCGCAACGGCTTCGAGTCGATCCGCGTGGTGTTCCACGTCGAGGGCGACGCGGAGGCCGAGAAGCTCGCCGGGCTGGTCGCGCAGTCGCGCAACCGGTCGGCGGTCTTCGACGTCCTGACCAACGGCGTCCCCGTGTCCGTGGACGTCGCCACCGCCTGACGACAGCCACCTTGGACGACAGCTCGGCATGGCGTGCTCATGCGCGAACGCCCGTGATCCAGGTGGCGCTGCGGCCCCTCTGAGGGCCGCGATGTCACCTGGATCACTCGGCAGTGGCCGAGTCCGGGGGTCGCTGAACCTGGCCCGGCTCGTCAGGCCGGCCTGAGGACCGGCGCGTCGGTGCCCTGCTGGGGGGCGGTGCCGGCCGGCTCGACATCGATGCCGGATCCGGCCAGCAGGGCGCCGACGGTGGCCGAGAGCCACAGCGAGCCGAGTGGCGCGGCGTCGGCGATGTCCACGGCAACCTGCACGCCGTACGCATGGACAACCTCTGCGTCGCGCGCGACCTCGGCGACCGCGATGCCGACACCGACATCGTCCCGCCGATGGGCGCTTGCGGCACGGACGGCGGTCGCCGGGCCGTCGAACAGCACCAGGGGGCGGCCGCTCTCGTCGCACCGCTGCCGGCCGCCCGCTCGGACGAGGTCCGAGGTGACGGCGGCTGCGGCGGGACCGGTCAGCGCGACGACCGCCGCCAGCGCGAGCGGCAGCTCGGGGGGCTTCCGGGCCTCGGCGAGGAACGGCTCGACGGCGTCGAGGATCTGGTCCGGGTCCCCGGCGCAGAAGTGGTCCGACCCCTCGAGAAGCTGTAGCCGCGCCCCCGAGACCCGGTCGGCGATGTAGCGGGCCTCCTCGACGTGGAACATCGCGTCACCGGTCCGGTGCAAGACGAGGGTGGGCACGCGGACCGCAGGGAGGGCGTCGCGAACGTCGACGAGGGAGTTCATGTCCATGAGCGCGCGAATCGTCGACGGCGTCGCCGCGGCGCGCATCCGCTGGGCCCACCAACGCTGGATCGTCGCGTCGGCCGACGGCATGCGCAGCAGGGCATCGGCCTCCCAGTCCCAGCGACTGACGAGCTCCTCGGTGTAGGCGGCGCGCCGCTCTTGGGTCTGCGCCCACGGGTAGTCCGGCGACCAGGTCCGCTTGGCGTAACAGCCGTAGAGCGCCAGCGACGAGACCCGCTCCGGGTGAGTTGCCGCTAGCAACAGAGCCATCGGCCCGCCCTCGGAGTAGCCGAAGATGGCCGCGCGCCTGGAGCCCACGGCGTCCATCACCGCGAGGACGTCGTGCATCCGCGTCTCCAGGTCAGGAACGCCGGGTGGACGGTCGGACATGCCGGTGCCGCGCTTGTCGAAGCGGATCAGCCGGCCCATCGTCCCGAGCCGGTCGAGAAAATGGGCGTGGTTGGGATGAGCCCAGTCCAGCTCCAGGTGCGAGACGAAGCCGGAGATCAGGACGATGTCGGTGCCACCGTCACTTCCGGCATCGGTGCGGCCGCTGACCTGGAAGGCGATGTGCAGCCCGTCGCTGGTCGTGTAGCGCACCGATCCGACGGCGCCGGTGGCGTCGCGTTGCGCCGGCACCGTCGCGCTCTCCTGTCCAGCGGTCGCGACACTCGCCACGAAGCGGTATCCGCGGCCGTGGACCGTGCGGATGACGCGCTGCGCCTGGCCGTCGTCCCCTACTGCCCTGCGCGCCTGCTTGATCCGGCTGGTGACGGCTGCCTCGGTGACGAAACGACCGCCCCAGATCGCGTCCATCAGCTCTTCCTTCGTCACCACCCGGTCGCGGTGGGCCACGAGGTACGCGAGGACGTCGAACGCCTGCGGCTCCAGCGGGACGGCGTGCCCGGCTCTCCGGAGCTCGAAGAGCGCCGGGTCCAGCTCGACGTCGCCGTCGAAGGACAGCACCACAGGAATGAATCTGCCACAGGCCACGGTGCAGCGGCGGGTTGTTGGCTGTGGACGACGAACGCGGGCCTGGTGCCCAGTCCGGGCACACTCGGCGGGTGCACGAGATCGCCGTCGACCCACCGGCCGTCGTGGGGCAGTCGGTCGCTCTGCGACAGGCTGCCTCGCGCCTGTCCTCGCTGTGCCTGAGCGGCCAGCCGGCGGCCTGCGGCGACCCGCTGGCCGCGGCTGCTGTGTCCGGCCTGCTCTCCGACGTGACCCAGCTGACCGACGCCGTCACGGCCGAGCTCGAGGCCGTCGCGCAGGCGCTCACGACGGCGGCGCGGGTCTATGCCGCCGTCGAGCAGACGGCCGCAGGCAGGCGTCCAGGAGGCCGGCGATGACGGGCGTGCTCGACGCTCCTGCTCCGTTCGTCCCCGGCGACCCGGAGGGCGTGCGGGCGACCGCCCGGTCGCTGGCCGACCGCGGAGAGTCGTTCGGGTCGACCGCCGCTCGGCTCCGCGCGTCGGTCGGGTCGCTGGTCGGAGTGTCCTGGCGAGGTCACGCCTCGCACGAGGCGGAGGCCCGGCTGGTCCGGTCCGCCTTGCTGCTCGAGGGGTGGGCGGCCCGCTGCGACGCCGCTGCGGCTGCGTTGCGAACGTACGCGGCGGAGATGGACTCGGCACTGGACCTCTCGCGGCGAGCCCGCTCGCTGGACGAGCAGGCGCTGTCTGCGCAACAGGCCGCCGACCAGGCCGACCCGTCCTTGGCCGTCGAGCGGTCGATGAGCTGGTCTGGTGCGGCATCGCCGTTCAACGACCCGGCGGCACGCGACCTGGCGGACCGGGCGGCACGCCTGGCGTGGGAGGCGGACCAGACGGCGCAGGCAGCCGTACGTCGGCTGGTCGCCCGGCTGGGCGAGCTGACCGGTCGGACTGTGTCGCAGCGAGGGCCGTCACCGCGGCTGCTGGTCGACCTCGCCGGGCTGGCGCCGATCGTCGGCGAGCCGATCGACGCGATCAACGGCGCTGTCTACCTCGGGCAGGGACAGTGGATCGACGGGCTGCTCAGCATCGCGGGCGCCATCCCGGGCCCGCTGGGATGGGCCGCCACCGGCGGCCGGATCGGTAAGTCCCTCGACGAGGCGGACGACGTCGTCAGCAGTGTCGTGCGTACCGACGACGAGATCCTCGCGACGATCCGAGACCGAGCCGACGCCCTGCAGGCCCGCCACGTCGACCCTCGATTCGTTGCCATCTACAGGGATCGGTCAACTCTCGTCGAGCAAGCGGCCGCGTCCGCGTCGCAATCAGAGCGGCGGATGACGATGCCCTTTGAGCAGCTCCGGGACAAGTACAAGCACGCCCCGCGACTCTTTGACCTGGCCGAGGGCGCCTTTCCGAATCGGTGGCGAGATTTCGGCGACCACTGCGAGCGGTTCATGACTGCGAGCTCGACAGTCAAGGTGGAAGGCACCTACAAGGGCCAAGCAGCCACCTTCTTCGTCGACTCCGTCGACATGCGTAGATTTGTGATGGCACACCCTGACGGAACGTTCTGGAGCGGTTGGGTCATGGGCCGTGGTCAGGCAACGTCATTCTGGAGGGACCATGCCATCTCGTGACAGGCAAGCGGGGGGGACGCCGCCGCGGCTTGAGCTCGCTCGTCGCTTCGCAGCGGGCGACCTGACCGGAGACGAGTTCGAGACCGCGTACCTGAAGACGTCCGCGACGAGCACTGACCTGGAGAGCGATTCGGAGGGCGAGGTGCTCGACACGATCTTTCTGGATGTGGACGCGTATCTCTCCAACGACCTCAGGCAACACCACGGCGCAGTGTTGCGCGGTGACCAGATCGACGAGCCCGAGCTGCGGCGACGGGTGCAGGTCTTGCTCGACCGGCTCGACCAGCAGGACCCCGCTGGCTGAGGGCCGCTCAGGCGGGCGGGCCGGCCGGCGGACGGTCGGACAAGCTCTCGGCGCGGGCCAGAGCACGGCGCCGGATCACCTGGTGCGCCTCGTCGTAGCCGGGCAGCGGCCGCAGCGGCGCGATGTCGTCGTCGCTGTCGACCGCGGTGAGGTCGTCGAAGCCGAGCTCGGCAGCCCGCTTGAAGGCGGCCAGCCCACGGTCCAGCTCGCCCGCCCTGGCCCAGCCGCAGGCCGTGTTGTAGGCGATCAATGCGGAGTCCCGCGGCTCGCCGAGGCGCGACCCCGCGTTGCGCGCGAGCCAGGTCTCACCGATCTCGGCGCTCTCCCGGAAGGCATCTTGGCGGAACGAGATGGTCTGAGCGGCAATGACGTCCCCCGAGGACATGACCGGTGCCCGCGCCACCAGGTCCCGGACGGCCGACCAGTCGCTGCGCAGTCGGTGGAGGACAACGAGCAGACTGGTCGCCGTCGGGTCGGCGGGTGGTCCGGCCGCTGCGGTTTCTAGCTCGGCCCGCGCATCGCTGCCGTCTGGCCCAGCAGCGCGGACCGCTGCCCGCACGAGCAGGTGCAGCTCGTCATGCTCCGCGGCCAGGGCGCGGGCCTCGTCGACCCGGTCCATCCAGAGCAGCCGGACCACCCGCTGGTTGACGTCGACCTTCGCCTCC
>DASVED010000048.1:0-2055 GCA_036380775.1 Actinomycetes bacterium | reverse complement strand
CCGGTTCTACGACGCCGTGCTGCCGATGAGCTACTCGACGTACCGGGTGAGCGGCGCCTCGGCGACGTACGACTACACGGCGACCAACATCGCCCTCCTGCGCGCCGAGCTGGGCGACCTGCCGATCCACCTGATCGGCGGCGAGGCCGGCGCCCTGTCAGCCCGCGAGACGGGCGCCTTCGTCGCGGCATCCAACGACGGCGGCGCGATCGGCGCCGGCCTGTGGCACTACGGCCGGACCGGACCCGAGGACTGGGCCGCGCTCCGGCTGCTCGTCGGCTGACGGATCTCAGGCGGAGGACATCTCGGCGAGCTTGCCGACCGTGCGCCAGTTGCGCATCGTCCCGGCACCGCCGAGCTTCTTCTCCGACATCAGGCGGGCGAGCTTGCTGGCGTGCGAGCCGTCGGGGAGCCAGAGGTAGAGGTGCTTGCCCTCGACCGCGAACTCCTCCGGCAGGTAGCTGTCGGGGTCGACGTCAGCGAGCGCCGTCTTGGTGACCGGCTTCTCGAGGAAGACCACCATGTAGCGGGAGTGGTCCGTCGCGCGGGCACCTAACGGGTCGGCCGCCAGGACGTTCGCCAGCTGCGCGGCACTGCGCACCAGCACTCGGATGCGCAGGCCGGTCGTCTTCTCGAGGGCGGCCTCCACGGCCTTCTCGACAGCGGCCGCGGACCGGGTCGTCGTGGAGAACACCGCGTTGCCGCTCTGCAGGTGGGTGCGGACGTCGTCGTAGCCGAGGTCGTCGAGCAGCGTGCGCAGGTCGGCCATCGCGAGGCGGTTGCGCGCGCCGAGGTTGATCCCCCGCAGCAGGGCGACGTAGGTCGGCACGCCGGGCGACCGTCAGACGCCGAAGCCGACGTTCGTCGAGCGCTTGCGCCGCAGGGCCTCACCCTTGGCGCGAGCCTTCTCGGCGAGCTCGCCCTGGAACGTGGTCATCCGGGTCTGGAGGGCCGGGTCGGCGGTCCCCAGGATGCGTACGGCGAGCAGGCCGGCGTTGCGCGCACCGGCGACCGAGACCGTGGCGACCGGTACTCCGGCGGGCATCTGGACGATCGAGAGCAACGAGTCCATGCCGTCGAGGTGCTCCAGCGGCACCGGGACACCGATGACGGGGAGCGGGGTGACCGACGCCAGCATGCCGGGCAGGTGGGCGGCTCCCCCGGCACCCGCGACGATGACCCGGAGGCCCCGACCGGCCGCCTGCTCGCCGTAGGTCAGCATCTCGCGAGGCATCCGGTGCGCAGACACGACGTCCACCTCGAACGGGACGTCGAACTCCTCCAGGGCGGTCGCCGCTGCTTCCATCACCGGCCAGTCGGAGTCGCTGCCCATGACGATGCCGACGAGTGGCTGCTCAGCCTGCTCACTCATTGATGTCTCCTCGGAGGAAGGCCGCCGCGTGCCGGGCACGCGCCCGGACGTCCTCAGCATCCTCGCCGAGCGCCGTCACGTGACCCACCTTTCGCCCTGGGCGTACCTGCTTGCCGTACATGTGGATCCGGATCCCCGGGTCGTGGGCGAGGCAGTGCAGGTAGCCGGAGTACACGTCGTCGATTGCACTCGTCGCGCTCCCGAGGACGTTGGACATCGCGGCCTGCCGCGCGGTCATCGCGGTGTCGCCGAGCGGGAGGTCGAGGACCGCGCGGAGGTGCTGCTCGAACTGGCTGGTGCGCGATCCCTCGATCGTCCAGTGGCCGCTGTTGTGCGGGCGCATCGCGAGCTCGTTGACCAGCACACCACCAGGGGTGTCGAACATCTCCACGGCCATCACGCCGGTGACGCCGAGCCCGTCGGCGATGCGCAGGGCGACCTGCTGCGCGGCGAGCGCGTGGTCAGCCGCGATGGGCGCCGGCGCCAGCACCTCCCGGCAGATGCCGTCCACCTGCACGGTCTGCACGACCGGCCAGACGGCCGCCTGCCCGTGCGGGCTGCGCGCCACGAGCACAGCCAGCTCGCGGGAGAAGTCGACCCGCTCCTCGGCGAGCAGCGGTTCACCGCGCGCCAGCCAGTCGGATGCGTCGGCGATCTCGTGGCTGTGGTGGAGCAGCCGGACA
>DASVED010000047.1:0-6384 GCA_036380775.1 Actinomycetes bacterium | reverse complement strand
GCTGTACTGGGGCAAGGCGGGCAGCCTGAGCATCGACGCGGAGACGATCCAGGGAGGGTCGTCGGTGCCCCTCGCGCTCCAGCCGGACGGCTCGCTCCGGCTCTCGCCGGCGGACGCCCAGGCGGTCCGCAAGGTGTGGGTCCGTGCGGGTGGCGGCTACCAGGTGGCGGTCGGCGCCTTCAACGACCTCGGCCGGCTCGTGGACGCGACGGGGGTTGTCGTGCAGGGGCCGTAGCCGGGTCTGTGTGACGGTTTTGACCCCCTCGGGGCCCCGCGGGTAGTCTGCGAGGTCGTTGTGCCCACCCGCGTGGTGCGGGCACCAGCCATCACATTCGCAACGAAGAGGCCTTCCCGTGCGCACGTACAGCCCCAAGCCCGGCGACGTCCAGCGTCAGTGGCACGTCATCGACGCGACCGACGTCGTCCTGGGCCGGCTCGCCAGCCAGGTCGCCACGCTCCTGCGGGGCAAGCACAAGCCGATCTACGCGCCGCACGTCGACACCGGCGACTTCGTCATCGTGATCAACGCCGACAAGGTGGCCCTGACGGGCAACAAGCGCGAGGCGAAGATGGCCTACCGCCACTCCGGCTACCCGGGCGGCCTGCGGGCCACGCCGTACTCCGTGCTCCTGGAGCGGCACCCCGAGCAAGCAGTCGAGAAGGCCGTCAAGGGGATGCTCCCGCACACCAGCCTGGGCCGGAACATGCTGAAGAAGCTCAAGGTCTACGCCGGGCCTAACCACCCGCACCAGGCTCAGTCACCCGAGCCCTTCCAGATCATCCAGGTCGCGCAGTAAGCGCCGCCGGAACGACCAGCCGAGAGAGACCGAGAGACACCGTGGCAGAGACGACCACCCAGCCCGTCGAGGACGCTGACATCGACAGCGAGGCGCCCGAGAGCTTCACCTCGGAGTCCTCGGAGTCGTTCAGCACCGTGACCCCCCGCGAGATCGTCACCGCTCCGGGCGCCGCCACCGGTCGCCGCAAGCAGGCCATCGCCCGGGTCCGGATCGTGCCGGGCACCGGCCAGTGGACGGTGAACGGCCGCGCTCTGGACCAGTACTTCCCCAACAAGGTCCACCAGCAGGCCGTCAACGAGCCGTTCGTGACCCTGGGTGCGGAAGACCGGTTCGACATCATCGCCCGTATCCACGGCGGCGGTGTCTCGGGCCAGGCCGGGGCCCTGCGGCTGGCGATCGCCCGGGCGCTGAACGGGATCGACACCGAAGGCAACCGCGCCTCGCTCAAGCGGGCCGGCTTCCTCACCCGTGACCCCCGGGCGAAGGAGCGCAAGAAGTACGGCCTGAAGAAGGCCCGCAAGGCGCCGCAGTACAGCAAGCGCTGATCGCCCGGCCGCACCAGCGGACCATCGCGAGTGCCCCGGCCGCCGACGGCGCCGGGGCTCTTGCGTTCCATGGCAGAAGGAGGACCTCAGCCGGTGGGAAGCATCTTCGGCACCGACGGTGTCCGCGGCCGGGCCAACCGGGACCTCACGGCCGAGCTCGCGCTCGACCTCTCGGTGGCGGCCGCCCACGTGCTCGGTGACGTCGGCGCCTTCATCGGCCACCGGCCGGTTGCCGTCGTCGGGCGTGACCCGAGGGCCTCCGGGGAGTTCCTGTCCGCAGCGGTCACCGCCGGCCTGGCGAGTGCTGGTGTGGACGTCATCGACGTCGGCGTGGTGCCGACCCCCGCGGTGGCCTTCCTGACGGCCGACCTCGGCGCCGACCTCGGCGCTGTGATCTCTGCCAGCCACAACCCGATGCCTGACAACGGGCTGAAGTTCCTCGCGCGGGGAGGCCACAAGCTGGACGACGAGATCGAGGACGCGATCGAGCGCCGGCTCCGCGAGGAGTGGCGGCGGCCCGAGGGCGCGGACGTCGGCCGGGTACGTCTGGACGCGTCGCTGTCGCAACGCTATGCCGAGCACCTGCTGGGTAGCGTGCCGAACCGGCTCGACGGCCTCCGGGTCGTGGTCGACGCCGCCCACGGCGCGGCCCACAGGTTGGCCCCGGAGGTGCTCCGAGCGGCCGGTGCCCAGGTGGTCGCCATCGGTGACGAGCCGGACGGGCTCAACATCAACGACGGCTACGGATCCACCCATCTGGACAAGCTGCAGGGCGCGGTGCTCGAGCACGGAGCCGACGCAGGGATCGCGTTGGACGGTGACGCCGACCGGTGCCTGGCGGTCGACGCCGCCGGGACGGTGGTGGACGGTGACCAGATCCTGGCGATCCTCGCGCTCGCGATGCGCGAGAGCGGGCAGCTGAAGGAGAACACCGCCGTGGTGACGGTCATGTCCAACCTGGGCTTCCGGCTGGCCATGGAGCGCGAGGAGGTGACCGTCGTCGAGACCGCGGTCGGCGACCGCTACGTCCTCGAGGCGATGAAGACCGGCGGCTACTCGCTCGGCGGTGAGCAGTCCGGCCATGTGATCATGCTCGACCACGCCACGACCGGAGACGGCACACTCACCGCGCTCCACCTGCTGTCGCGGGTCGCCGGGACCGGGTCATCTCTCGCGGAGCTGGCGTCGGTGATGGAGCGGCTGCCGCAGGTGCTCGTCAACGTCAAGGGCGTGGACAGGGCCGGCGTCGACGCGTGCGAGCCGCTGAAGCGTGCGGTCGCCGCGGCCGAGGACGAGCTGGGCGCCACCGGACGCGTCCTGCTCCGGCCGTCCGGGACCGAGCCCGTCGTGCGGGTCATGGTGGAAGCCCCGGACGCCGCCCAGGCACAGGGCGTCGCCGATCGGCTGGCGGACGTCGTCCGCGCCGAGCTCGCTCTGCCCTGAGGGCCCCTTCGGGGTGGGGGTATCGCGGTGCAAGCCCGTCAGCCGGGGACCGATGAGCGTTGGCTACCGCGATGAGCGGCGTTGCACCGCGATTCTCGCGCACTCCGCGTTGTCGGACACCGTTGACCGGATGTCAGAGCTTGCGGAGCCGGACGCGACGGACCGAGTGGTCCGGGCCCTTCTCGAGGACGAGGGTCGCCCGGCCACGGGTCGGCAGGATGTTCTGGACCAGGTTGGGCCCGTTGACCTCGCGCCAGATGGCGGCGGCGGTCTCCCGCGCTGCGTCGTCGGACAGCGTGGCGTAGCGGTGGAAGTACGACGCCGGGTCGGCGAACGCCGTCTCGCGCAGCCGCAGGAACCTGTCGACGTACCACTGCTCGACATCAGCCTCCGCCGCGTCGACGTAGATCGAGAAGTCGAAGAAGTCCGACACAGCCAGGCTCGACCCGCCGTCGGCCCGAGTGCGCGGTGGCTGCAGCACGTTGAGCCCCTCGACGAGCAGGACGTCGGGTGACCGCATCACCTCGTGCTCGCTCGGCACCACGTCGTAGACGAGATGGGAGTAGACCGGTGCCCGCACGTCGGGCTGGCCCGAGGTCACGTCGGTGAGGAAGCGCAACAGTGCCCGCTGGTCGTAGGACTCCGGGAAGCCCTTGCGCGCTAGCAGCCCACGGCGGGACAGCTCGGCGTTGGGCAGCAGGAAGCCGTCGGTCGTGACGAGCTGGACGGACGGGTGGTCCGGCCACCTGGCCAGCAGCTCGCGCAGGACGCGGGCGGTGGTGCTCTTGCCGACCGCGACGCTGCCGGCGACACCGATCACGAAGGGCGGCCGGACCCCGCCCTCGCCGAGGAAGGTCGCGGTCGCGTGGTGGCGGTCGTGCGCCGCCGTCACCTGCAGGTTGAGCAGCCGGGACAGCGGCAGGTAGACCTCCTCGACCTCGTTCAGGTCGATCGGCTCGCCCAGACCGCGCAGCCGTGCCAGGTCGTCGTCAGTCAGGAGGAGCGGGGTCGCGTCCCGCAGCCGGCTCCATCCCGGGCGGTCGATGACGACGTACGGTCCGCTGCCCACGGGTCGATACCCTGTCACCCATGTGCGGCATCGTGGGTTACGTCGGTCAGCAGTCGGCCCTCGAGGTCGTGATCGAGGGGCTGCGGCGGCTCGAGTACCGCGGCTACGACTCGGCCGGGGTCGCGCTGCTCGCCGACGGCAAGATCGCCGCACAGAAGCGCGCAGGCAAGCTCGCGAACCTCGAAGCGGCGCTCGCCGAGAGCCCTCTCCCCGCGGCAACGACCGGCATCGGGCACACCCGGTGGGCGACTCACGGCGCGCCCAACGACCGCAACGCCCACCCGCACCTCGACTGCACGGGCTCTGTCGCCGTCATCCACAACGGGATCATCGAGAACTACTCCGCGCTGCGGGCCGAGCTCGAGGAGCGTGGCCACCAGCTCGCCTCCGACACGGACACCGAGACGGTGGCGCACCTGCTCGAGGAGGCGACGCGCAACGCAGCCGCCGACGACGGCGTCGTCGACCTCGCCGAGGCGATGCGGCAGGTCTGCCGGCGGCTGTCGGGCGCGTTCACCCTGGTGGCGACGCACGTCGACGCCCCGGGCGTCGTGGTCGGCGCCCGCCGCAACTCCCCGCTGGTCGCCGGGCGCGGGGACGGCGAGAACTTCCTCGCGTCCGACGTCGCCGCGTTCATCGCGCACACCCGGGACGCGGTCGAGCTCGGCCAGGACCAGGTCGTCGACGTCCGCAAGGACGCGATCACGGTCACCGACTTCGACGGTCGGCCCGGTGACGTCCGCGAGTACCACGTCGACTGGGACCTCTCCGCCGCCGAGAAGGGCGGCTACGACTACTTCATGCTCAAGGAGATCGCTGAACAACCGCAGGCGGTCGCCGACACGATGCTCGGCCGGTTCACCGACGACGGCAGGCTCCGGCTCGACGAGATGCGGCTCTCCGACGACGACCTGCGCGAGGTCGACAAGATCATCATCATTGCTTGCGGCACCGCCTTCCATGCCGGTTTGGTCGCGAAGTACGCCATCGAGCACTGGACGCGGATCCCGTGCGAGGTCGAGCTCGCTTCCGAGTTCCGCTACCGCGACCCGGTGCTGACCCGGTCGACGCTGATCGTGGCGATCTCGCAGTCGGGCGAGACGATGGACACCCTGATGGCTCTGCGCCACGCGCGCGAGCAGCGGGCGCGGGTCCTGGCGATCTGCAACACCAACGGCTCGACGATCCCGCGTGAGTCGGATGCCGTCCTCTACACGCACGCTGGCCCGGAGGTGGCCGTCGCCTCCACCAAGGGCTACCTCACCCAGATCGTCGCGTGCTTCCTGGTCGGTCTCTACCTGGCCCAGGTGCGGGGCACGAAGTACGGCGACGAGATCGCCAAGGTGGTCGACGACCTGCGCGCGATGCCGAAAAAGGTGGCGCGGGTCCTGGCCGACTGCGAGCCGGTCCGTGAGCTCGCGCGCGAGCTGCGAGACAGCCCCTCGGTGCTGTTCCTCGGCCGTCACGTCGGCTACCCGACCGCTCTCGAGGGCGCCCTCAAGCTCAAGGAGCTCGCGTACATGCACGCCGAGGGCTTCGCCGCCGGCGAGCTCAAGCACGGGCCGATCGCCCTCATCGAGGACGGCGTGCCCGTCATCGCCATCGTCCCCTCGCCCCGCGGCCGCGGCGTGCTGCACGACAAGCTCGTCTCCAACATCCAGGAGGTTCGTGCACGCGGCGCCCGCACGATCGTGCTCGCCGAGGATGGCGACGAGGACGTCGTGCCGTACGCCGACCACCTGATCCGGCTGCCCAAGGTGTCGACGCTGCTGCAGCCCCTCGTGGCGACGGTGCCGCTTCAGGTGTTCGCTTGCGAGCTCGCCGGCCAGCTGGGTCACGACGTCGACCAGCCGCGCAACCTCGCCAAGTCCGTCACCGTCGAATGAGCATCTGGGGAGTCGGTGTCGACGTGGTCGACCTCGCCCGATTCGAGAAGGCCTTGGAGCGCACGCCCGAGCTGCGTTCGCGGCTGTTCACCGACGCCGAGGCCGCGCTGTCACTGGAGTCGATGGCAGGCCGGTTCGCCGCCAAGGAAGCGTTCGTCAAGGCGCTCAAGGCGCCGGCCGGCATGTCCTGGCAGGACATCGAGATCGTCACCGACAAGGCGGGGGCGCCGTCCTTCGCCCTGCACGGCGCTGCCGTGGCGCGAACCCGTGAGCTCGGCATCACCGGCACGCACCTGTCGATCAGCCATGACACCTCTGTGGCAACGGCCTTCGTGGTGGCCGAGTGCTGAGGGCGCACAGCGTTTCCGACATCCGCGCTGCGGAGGAAGCGCTGATGGCGACTGTGCCCGAGGGTGAGCTCATGCAGCGCGCCGCCCGGGGGCTGGCCGACGCGCTCGGTGTGCGTAAACCGTGCACCGAACCTGCGCAGAAGAGGTAGAGGAATCCTGTCCCCTCATGACCCCTTGCGAGAAATCGTTAATTCCTAAAACGAGACACCGGTTCCCAAGATCAGCGGTCCGCAAACGCCGCGTCGAAAGCCCGGCCGCTCGGTTCGAAGTCGAGCTTGCGCAAAAACTCAC
>DASVED010000046.1:0-7397 GCA_036380775.1 Actinomycetes bacterium | reverse complement strand
GGCACCAGGCCCCGACCGCGCGCGTAGTCCTCGAGCAGATCCCTCAGCTGGCGACGGCCGCGGTGCAGCCGCGACATCACCGTGCCGATAGGTGTGCCCATGATCTCGGCGATCTCCTTGTACGCGAACCCCTCGACGTCCGCCAGGTAGACCGCGATGCGGAAGTCCTCGGGGATCGACTGGAGGGCTTCCTTGACGTCGGAGTCCGGCAGGTGCTCGAGCGCCTCGGCCTCCGCGGACTTCAAGCCGCTCGACATGTGCGACTCGGCCTGGGCGAGCTGCCAGTCCTCGACCGTCTCGGTCCCGGCCTGCTTCGGCTGGCGCTGCGCCTTGCGGTAGGTGTTGATGAACGTGTTCGTGAGGATGCGGTAGAGCCAGGCCTTGAGGTTCGTCCCCTCCTGGAACTGGTGGAACGACCCGTACGCTTTGGCGTAGGTCTCCTGTACGAGGTCCTCGGCGTCCGCGGGGTTGCGGGTCATGCGCAGCGCGGCGGAGTACAGCTGGTCGAGGTACTGCAGCGCGTCGCGCTCGAACCGCGCGTTGCGCTGCTCGTCGCTCTCCGTGGCGGACTGGGTCATCGCCTCCGATGCTATCTCGGTTCCACGAGGGCTCCCGCCGCCGGACCCCAGCCACTCCGGCAGGGACAGGAACGACAAGCCGTCGGTACGACGGGCAGGCGACGCGAGCGGGGACATCGGGTGGCGGACCTCCTGGGAGACGCGGGACTGTCAGGCGTCAACCGTCCCGGTCCCGCCCGGATTCCCGCCGAAGGTGGGCCACTGTCCCCATCACGCGCGGCAGGACCGTCAGCTGTCCGCAGCAAACTCTAGGCTGGCGGCAGACCGAGCGGCGCGACGTCGCGGAGTTCGAGAAGTGTGATGACGAGCCAGCTCTGGCACGACGACCCACCCGAGGTCAGCCGGGAAGGCCGAGCACCCAGTCCCCCACCGCGACGGTCAGCGCCGCGAGGGTTCCGCCGCGGTCATGGCCCCCGGTCACCCGGAACGAGTGGTCGGCCCCAGGCACAGCGTGCACGACGTACGGCGATCGACGTTTCCGCGGAAACGCCTCCGCCCCACCAAAGGGGTCCCGCTCCCCCTGCACGACCAGCGCGGGGACACCGCACTCCTCGAGCTCGGACAGCCGAGAGCGCTCGGGGCGACCCGGCGGGTGCAGCGGGAAGGCCAGCGCCACGACGCCGGTCGCGCCGACCTGGAGCGCCGTCCGGCAGGCCACCCGGGCACCGGCCGAGCGGCCGCCGGTCACCACCGGACCCCGAAGGTCCAGCGCGGCCAGCACTGCCACCCAGGCCCGGTCCAGGGTGGACGGCGCGGTCGCGACCTTGCGCCCCGCGACCCGCCACGGCTGCTCGACGCGAACGACCGTGATGCCGCGAGCCGGCAGCAGCTTCGCGAGCACTGCCAGGTCGGGCGCCTCGATGCCGCCCCCGGCGCCGTGCCCTAGCACCAGCGTCGCGACCGGCGTCGCCGCGACCGCCAGGTGCACCCGCGCCGGTCCGGCCGGCGTCCCGACGGTGTCCACAGCACCTGGACGCTACCTGTCAGAACAGCTGGTCCTGCGCGTCCTCGGTCTTCTCCGGGGCTCCTTCCTCGGCCGGGATCGGCTCGACCAGGTGTGCCCCGTTGTTGCGTACGTTGTTGACGTCGGTGGACACCGGGTAGGCGGCGAGCCGGCCGGGGGCGGCGGGGACCAGCAGCGACGTCAGCTCCTCGGGGTCGTCGCGGGTCGGGTCCAGCCACTGCGCGTAACGGTCCCGCTCGACCAGCAGCGGCATCCGGTCGTGGATGCGGCCGAGGTCGTCCGGCGCCGACGTGGTCAGCACCGTGCAGGTCCACAGCCACGGGTCGTCGACGTCCTCCGAGGCGGAGGGGTCCTTCCACAGCTCGTAGAGCCCGGCCATGGCGAGCATCCCGCCGTCCTGCGGCCTGATGAAGAACGGCTGCTTCGTGCCCTTCGTCTGGCCGTACCACTCGAAGTAGCCGTCGGCCGGGAGGAGGCATCGCCGCTTGGCGAACGCCCGGCGGAAGGCCGGCTTGTCGGCCACCGTCTCCATCCGGGCGTTGATCATGCGGTTGCCGATCGACGGATCCTTCGCCCAGGAGGGCACCAGTCCCCAGCGCACGACCCGGAGCGTTCGCACGGCAGCAGCCTCGGGCTCGCCGCGGGGCGGCCTCTCGACCACGGCGTACACGTCCTGCGTCGGCGCCACGTTGTAGCTCGGCGGGAGCGCCTGCTCGGGCGTCTCCACGGTCTCGAACTCCTCCACGAGGTCGTCCGGGTTCCGGCTCGCGGCGTAGCGTCCACACACGTCGACCAGCCTGCCAGAGGGTTACCCCACGGGGCGGTCGGGCATGGGCGCGGCATGACCGTCGTACGTCGTATCGCGCGCCCGCTGCTGTCCGCCATGTTCATCTCCGGCGGGATCGACGCGCTGCGCAGCGCCCCCCAGATGGCGCCGGTCGCCGAGCCGGTGGCCCCCCCGATCGCCCGCCGGGTGCCCTACCTCCCGGACGACCCGGAGAAGCTGGTCAAGATCAACGGAGCGGTCCAGGTCGGCGCCGGGCTGATGTTCGCACTCGGCCGGTTCCCGCGGCTCTCCGCGGCACTGCTGGCCGGCAGCCTCGTCCCGACGACCCTGGCCGGTCACCGGTTCTGGGAGGAGGAGGACGCCACGCGACGGGCCCAGCAGCGCATCCACTTCCTCAAGAACCTCAGCATGCTCGGTGGGCTGATGCTCGCGGCGGTGGACACCGAGGGCCAACCAGGCCTCGCCTGGCGCGCCCGCCATGCCAGCCAGCATGCGGCTGCAGGAACCCGGCGCACCGGCCGGGCGGCCCGCCGGGAGACGACGCGTGCCGCCCGCGAAGCACGCCGGGCGCTGCCCGTCTGACGGTATGGGGCGGCTGCGACGGCTGGCCCGCAACGACGCTCCACGCCATGATCGCGCCATGACTGCGAACTGGGCGGCTCCCGTCGCCCGCATCCCCGTGCGGGCGACCGTGGCGCTGCCCGGGTCCAAGTCGCAGACCAACCGCGCGCTCGTGCTCGCCGCGCTCGGCCGGGAGCCCGCCCGGCTGGTCGCCCCGCTGCGCAGCCGGGACACGGCCCTCATGGTGGACGGCCTGCGCGCGCTCGGAACGACCGTCGAGGACGTGGGCGAGGACTGGGCGGTGACGCCGGCGACCCTGCGCGGCCCGGCGTCGGTCGACGTCGGGAACGCAGGGACGGTCATGCGCTTCCTCCCCCCGGTCGCGGCGCTGGCCGACGGCGACGTCCACTTCGACGGCGACCTTCGGGCCCGGGAACGACCGCTCGGACCCGTCGTGACCGCGCTGCGAGCACTCGGGGTGCGGGTGTCCTCGGACCGCGACCGGCTGCCGTTGACGGTGCACGGCCACGGCTGGGTGCTCGGCGGCAGCGTCGTCATCGACGCCTCCCTCTCGTCCCAGTTCGTCTCGGCCCTCCTGCTGGCGGCGCCACGGTTCGCCGACGCCGTCGAGGTTCGCCACGAGGGAGGCCGACTGCCCTCAGGCGCCCACATCGACATGACGGTCGCGATGCTGCGCGGCGCCGGCGCCATCGTCGAGAACATCGACGACAACACTTGGCGGGTCGAGCCAGGCCCTCTGCACGTCGGTCGGCATGTCGTCGAGCCGGACCTGTCCAACGCCGCGGCGTTCCTGGCGGCCGCCGTGGTCACCGGCGGCGAGGTGACGGTGCCCGACTGGCCGCTGCGTACCACCCAGGCCGGCGACGCCCTGCGCGGCATCCTGCCTCGGTTCGGCGCCCGCGCCGAGCTGCACGACGAGGGGCTCACCATCTCCGGACCCGACCAGGTGTCCGGTGCCGACCTGGACCTCTCCGACGTCGGCGAGCTCGCGCCGGTGCTCGCCGCCGTGGCGGCACTGGCGTCGGGACCGTCCCTGCTGAGCGGGATCGCCCACCTGCGCCACCACGAGACCGACCGGCTGGCGGCCCTGAGCCGCGAGATCTGCGCGCTCGGCGGCGACGTCCGTGAGACGCCGGACGGGCTCGAGGTCCGGCCGCGCCCGCTGCACGGCGGCGTGTTCCACACCTACGACGACCACCGGCTGGCGATGGCCGCCGCCGTCCTCGGCCTGTGCGTCACCGGCATCGAGGTCGAGGACGTGGCGACGACAGCCAAGACGCTGCCCACCTTCGTCGACCTGTGGACCCAGATGCACGAAGGCACAGGGTGACCACGCGCCGTCGGCGAGAGCTGGACGAGGACGACGTCCGGGTCCGCCCGTCCCGCCGGTCCAGGCCCCGGACGAAGGACCGACCGACCCACGACGAGGCGGTGACCGGGATCGTGGTGACCGTCGACCGCGGTCGCTGCACGTGCCGGGTGGACGGGCACGAGGTGACGGCCATGAAGGCTCGCGAGCTCGGCAAGCGCAGCGTCGTGGTCGGCGACCGGGTCGCCCTCGTCGGCGACGTCAGCGGCGGCCCCGACTCCCTCGCGCGTGTGGTCCGCGTGGAGCCGAGGCGGTCGACCCTGCGGCGGACGGCGGACGACACCGATCCCTTCGAGCGGGTCATCGTCGCGAACGCCGACCAGCTCGTGATCGTCACGGCCCTGGCCGACCCACCCCCGCGCACGCGGCTCATCGACCGGTGCCTGGTCGCCGCCTACGACGCCGGTCTGACGCCGGTGCTCTGCCTCACCAAGTCCGACCTCGCGTCGCCGGACGAGCTGGTCGAGGCATACCAGGCCCTCGACGTCCGGCACGTCGTCGTCCGTCGCGACCAGCCGCTCGACCAGCTCCTGGACCGGCTGCGCGACCGGACCAGCGTGCTCGTCGGCCACTCCGGAGTCGGGAAGTCCACGATCGTGAACGCGCTGGTCCCCGGCGCCGGCCGGGCCACCGGAGGTGTCAACATCGTCACGGGTCGCGGGCGGCACACCTCGTCGTCGGCGATCGCGCTCGAGCTGCCGGGCGGCGGCTGGGTCATCGACACCCCCGGCCTCCGCAGCTTCGGGCTCGCCCACATCGACCTGTCGCGCGTCATCCGGGCGTTCCCCGACCTCGAGCCGGGGACGGAGAAGTGTCCACGCGGTTGCACGCACGACGAGCCGGAGTGCGCGCTGGACGACTGGGTCGCCGCGGGCCATGCCGATCCGGCGCGGCTGGCCTCGCTGCGCCGGCTGCTGCGCAGCCGGGACGAGGAGGACGACGAGCCGGCTCGCGGTTAGCTAGCCGCAGGCATCGGAGCCGATCGTGCAGCTCCACACGGCCTCGGTCCCGAGGTGGCCGGCGCGGATGACGAAACCGGCGGCGGTCCCGGCGGCCAGCAGGGCGAGGACGGCGACCACCGTGACCACGCCGCCCTTCCTGTCGCGCCGGCTCATCAAGACCAGGGCGACGGCGAGCACCCACATGGCGAGGGTGGGCCAGAGAACGAGCTTGCCGACTTCGGAGTGATCGTCGATCTGGCGCGCCACGACGCCAGTCGCACCGAGCCGCTCCTCGAAGCGGTCACCACTCCGAGTGGCCACCGGCACCATCGCCAGGGCCGCCGTCGAACCGAGCAGAACCAGCGTCCCGAACCGCTCCCGCCACCGGGGGACCACGGCGATCGCCGCAACCCCCAGGGCGGACAGCGGCACCAGGACGACGACCGCGTGCACGACCAGCGCATGGACGGGCAGTCCCAGAACGGTGTCGAACATCGTGGTTCCCGGCGGTGCCCGGCGCCGGAGTCCCCTTCCTGGCGGGTGGGCTGAGCGTGCTGCCTCCACAGTGCCATCGCGGAGGCGCCGAACGGTGCAACGACTTGATCACACCTCGACCGTGCCACCGATCCGCCAGTAGGTGCCGCCGTCACGCGCGAGGAAGCCCTCGTCGACCAGGCCACGCCGGAGCGCCGCGTAGTCGGGGTGGAACGCCGACAGCATCGCATTCACGTCAGGCTCCGGGTAGCGCGTGCCGGGTTCGAAGATGCGGGCGACGTGGTCGAGAACGACGAGCCGCTTGGACCGCGTCGAGGGGATCCGCTCGAGCCGCCCCTCGGGCATGAAGCTACGAAGCACCGACGCGGCACCCGCGTCCGACGTGCCGTGGTCGACGTACGTCCGGGGCGGCGCCGCCGCGACCGCCGCGGCTTGGAGAGCCTCTGGATGAGGCACCCAGCCACCACCGCTGCGCGAGACCAGGCCCACCGACTCCAGGGTCGAGAGGGCACGCAGGACGTCCCGGTCGCGCAGCCCGGTCCGTTCCGCGACGTCGCCCGTGGGCGACGCGCCGAGCAGCACCGCGGCGAAGACGCGGAGCCGGCTCTCGTCGGCGAGGGCACCCAGGAGGTCGCTGCCCACGGTCACCGACCCAACCTACGACGACTCCGCGTCGTCGGCCCGCGGCCGCGGGTCAGCCGGAGGCGGCAACCGGCCGGCCGGCCAGCCGGGCGCGGAGCCGGTTGCGGTGCTTGTCGATCCCGCGCGAGTGCTGGGCGTACTCCGGCCACTTCGAGGCCGGGTGGGCGAGCCATGCGTCGCAGACCGACATCGCCGGACCCGGCTCCCCGGCACGCTCGAGCAGGACGGCGGCGCGCTCGTAGGTGTACGGCGTGTCGACCTCGACGGCGATGCCGTGCAGCAAGGTCTCGAGCTCCCGGAGGTCGCTGCGGGGGAGCCGGGAGCACAGGTTGTCAGCGAGGGGGATGCCGGTCAGGGTCCAGCCGTCGATGCTGAACCGGGGCACGGGGATGGGGAACGGCGCCACCTCGGCGAGCGGCAGCCGACGCCTGAACAGTGGCATGACGTCCCCCTACCTGGGCGCTTGGGCCCGCGTGCGAAGTATGCGGCGCTGACGGGTGCCCAGACCAGGGACTTGTACGGTTCGTTACATGACGGCGTACGACGACGACCTCCGGCTGGCGCACGTCCTCGCCGACACCGCGGACTCGATCACCATGTCGCGCTTCCGCGCCCTGGACCTGGTCGTCGAGACGAAACCGGACCTGACGCCTGTCTCGGACGCCGACAAGCGGGTCGAGGAGGCCATCCGGTCGACGCTGGGCAGGTCCCGGTCGCGGGACGCGGTGCACGGCGAGGAGATGCCCGACACGGGGCACGGTCCGCGCCGCTGGATCCTCGACCCGATCGACGGCACCAAGAACTTCGTGCGCGGCGTCCCGGTCTGGGCGACCCTCATCGCGCTGATGGACGGCGACGTGGTCGTCGCCGGCCTGGTGTCCGCGCCGGCCCTGAACCGTCGCTGGTGGGCGGGCTCCGGGTCGGGCGCCTACACCGGCAAGAGCCTGTCGTCGGCGTCCCGGATGCAGGTCTCCAAGGTGGACCGCGTCACGGACGCCTCCCTCTCGTACTCGAGCCTCTCCGGCTGGAAGGACCTCGG
>DASVED010000045.1:0-7338 GCA_036380775.1 Actinomycetes bacterium | reverse complement strand
CTGCAGCAGGAGGCGCTCGGCGTTGTCGGGGTCAACCTGCTGCATGGTGCGTTCTTCCACCACCACGAGCCGGAGCGGCTCGTCGAGAGCCTGCTCGACCGCCTGACCACCGGCCGGATCGAGATCGACATGATCCAGCTCAAGGGCATCGAGTTCCGCGCCGTCGACAACCGGCTGATGGCCCTCAAGCTGGTGCAGGTCGGCCTCAGCGGTGCCGCGATGTTCGGCCCCGACCGCGAGGTCCTTCAGCCCAGTGAGGTCCTGCGCAAGAAGGCGATCCTGGTCGAGCGCGGCAGCTTCCGACCGCCCACCGTGGTCAACATCGACATGCTCGAGTCGGCCTTCGTGAAGTTCGAGGCCGATCCCGAGGTCGCTGACCGTGGCGTCCTGGTCCTGACCGAGCTCACCATGGCCAACTTGCGTGCCGGCAGCGACCAGGTCGACAGGCGCGACTTCCTGGCCCGGGCCGACCTGCTGGCGGCGTGCGGCATGACCGTGCTCATCTCCGACTTCATGGCCTATCACCGGCTCGCCGCCTACCTCGCCTGGCGCACCGACGGGCGGATCGCGATGGTCATGGGGGTGCCCAGCCTGATGGAGCTCTTCGACGAGAGCACCCACGCCGACCTACCGGGCGGCATCCTGGAAAGCTTCGGCCGGCTCTTCAAGAACGACCTGCGCCTGTACGTCTACCCGATGCTGCGCGACGACCGGGTCACCACCGTCGAGAACCTCATGGTCGCCGACTACCTGCAGCCCCTGTACGACTACCTGGCAGGTCGAGGCAGCTTCGTGCACCTCGACAACTACAAGCCCGACTACCTGCCCATCCTCAGCCGCGACGTGCTGCAGCGGATCCCAACCGATGACACCTCGTGGATGTCGATGGTGCCCCCGGAGGTGTGCGAGCTGATCACGAAGCGCGGCTTCTTCGGCTACCACCGGCCGAGTGAGGGCTGACCGCCCCGGGACAGCGCGCCCTCATGATGTGCGCGGCCGGTGACCCTCCGGTCACGTGATGACGCAGAACAGATTGCCCTCGGTGTCGGCGAGGACGACGAAGTCTGCGTCCTCGGGGTAGACCCAGTCCACCCTCGTCGCGCCGAGCGCAACGAGTCGGTCCACCTCCGCCGCCCAGTCGGAGCGTTCCCTATCGACCCACAGGTCGAGGTGAGTCCGGTCATCCTCGTCCAGATGGAGTCGAATTCCTTGACCGTTCGGTGGAAGGAGAAAGGCCGGCGCGTCCTGCTGGTGGACGTATCCGAGGGCCTGGCTCCAGAATCTCGCTGCCCGGGCGGTATCCGAGACGTTCAGTACCACTGCCGCAGGGAACACAGCCATTAGATGACCTCGGGCGCCGGGTCGACCACGACCATGACGTCAATGTTGCCGCGCACGGCATTCGAGAATGGGCACACCAGATGTGCAGCATCGACGATCTCATGCGCCATCGTTCTCGAAGCACGCAGCGAAACCGGCAGCGAAGAGCTGCTCCGGATTGGTGGCGACCCCGCCAGGTCCGCCCAGCTCCTTCGGGATCGAGAGCTCCAGATTCAGGGCGCCGTCGGTCGACCGGACGCGCCCCTCGCGGCCTCCGCTTGCGGTTGCCTCCGCCGTGTACAGCACGCTCATGTCTGCTCCCTTCCGGCCAGCGGGCTCGAGCCGCCAAGGCTTGACCGCGATCATCCCGCGCGCCAGCCCGGGCATGACATGCAGGCCGCTGCGGCAGGCCGCCGTCAGCCGGTGTTGCGCAGCCCCGCGGCGATGCCGTTCACGGTGAGCAGCAGAGCCTGGCGCACGAGGGGGTCGCCGGGGTCGCCGGCGGCCTGCTGCTCGCGGGACCGCTTCAGCAGCAGGACCTGCAGGTAGCTGATGGGGTCGAGGTAGGCGTCGCGCACCTGCAGGGTCCGGGCCAGCAACGGGTTGGAGCCGAGGAGCGACCCCTCGCGGGTCACCGCGAGCACCTCCCGCACCGCGATGGCGTGCTCTGCGCGCACCATGTCGAACACGTGCCGCAGGTCGGGGTCGACCAGCGAGTCCACGTAGTGCGCCGCGATCCGAAGGTCCGTCTTGGCCAGCGTCATCGACACGTTGGACAGGAAGGTGCGGAAGAAGTGCCACCCCGCGTACATCTCGTCGAGCACGTCCCCGAGGCCAGCCTCGCGAACGGCGGCGAGCCCGGAGCCGACGCCGTACCAGCCGGGCACCACCTGCCGGGACTGCGTCCAGCCGAACACCCAGGGGATCGCGCGCAGGCCGCCGAGGCCGGCGCCGCTGTCGGGCCGGCGCGAGGGTCGGGAGCCCATGTTGAGGTCGGTGAGCAGCTCGACCGGGGTGGACTGCACGAAGTACGCCGGCAGGTCAGGGTGCTCGACCAGCCCCCGGTAGGCCTCGTGCGCCGCGGCGGACAGCGCGTCCATCACCTCGTCGTAGCGGCGCAGCGCGTCGCCCGTCGTCCGCGGCTCGCGGTGCAGAAGTGTCGCCTCCAGCGTCGCGGCCAGCGTCAGCTCGATGTTCTCCCGGGCCAGGGCCGGCAAGGAGTACTTGTCCGAGATGACCTCACCCTGCTCGGTCACCTTGATCTCACCGTCGAGGGTGCCCCAGGGCTGGGCGAGGATCGCGTCGTGGGTCGGGCCGCCGCCCCGGCCGATCGTCCCGCCGCGGCCGTGGAAGAGCCGCAGGCGTACGCCGTGAGCGACCCCCACGTCCCGCAGCTGGCGCTGAGCGCGATGGATCTCCCACTGCGATGTCGCGATCCCGGCCTCCTTGTTCGAGTCCGAGTAGCCCAGCATCACCTCTTGCACGTCGCCGCGCAGCGCGACCAGCCGGCGGTAGGACGGGTCGGACAGGAGGTCGTCCAGCACCCGACCGGCCTCGCGCAGCTCGCCGACCGTCTCCAGCAGCGGCACGAAGCCGACCCTCGCCACCTCCCGACCGAGGTCGACCAGCCCGGCCTCGCGGGCCAGCAGCACCGCGGCGAGCACATCGTCCGCGCCGCGCGTCATCGACACGATGTAGCTCTCGCAGACGTCCGGGCCCAGCGCGTCCAGCGCCTCCCGGACGGTCTCGAACACGGCGAGGGTCCGGGTGCCTTCCTCGTCGAGCTGCGCTGGCTGAGGGCTCAGTGGCCTTCGGCCGGCCAGCTCCTTGCGCAGGAGCGCCAGCCGGTTCTCCCGCGGCAGGTCGGCATAGCGCCACGACAGCTCGCCGACCCGGTCGAACAGCTGTGCCAGCGCGTGGTGGTGGGCGTCGGCGTGCTCGCGCACGTCAAGCGTGGCCAGGTGCAGGCCGAACGTCGCGACGGTCCGGATGGCGCGGTCGACCCTGCCGCGCGCAGCGAGCTCTCCCTTGTGCGCGGCCAACGAGTCGCGCATCAGGACGAGGTCAGCCAGCAGGTCGGTGGTCCCGAGGTAATCACGTCCCGGCCGGTGCTCTGCGCCGGCAGCGATACGCGCGCGGGTGTTCTCCAGCTTCAGGCCGATGCACCGGCCCTTGAGTCGGTACGGCTCGTCGGCGTTGATGCGTCGGACGCGGGGGTCGAGCTCGGGAAGCGCAGCGAGGTCGCGCTCGATGCTCGCCGTCAGCTCGGTGCTCGCTCCGATCATCCGCTGCGAGGAGGACAGGTCCTCGAGCAGCTCGGTGACGATCTGCTGCAGGTCCCGGATGGCGTGCCCGTGCTGCAGCACGAGGACGTCGCGGGTGACCTGCGGCGTGACGTTCGGGTTCCCGTCGCGGTCGCCGCCGATCCAGCTCCCGAACCGCAGCGGCCGCGCGGTCGCCGGCAGGTCGACACCGAGCCCGGCGAGCTCGTCGGCGAGTTCCTCCAGGACGTCCGCCACCGTATGGAGCATCAGCTCGTCGAGGTAGTAGGCGGCGTTGCGCGCCTCGTCGAGGGGCTCGGGCCGGTCCAGACGCAGCTCCGAGGTCTGCCAGAGCAGGTCGATGACCTCCGCGATGCGCCGGTCGGCTCGCGGGTCGTCCTCGGCGTCGAGCAACTCGGCCACCCTCCGCCGCTTGGACAGGATCGACCGCCGGGCCGCCTCGGTGGGATGGGCGGTGAAGACGGGTCGGACCGCTAGCCGCTCGACCAGCCCGGCGATCTCGTCCGCGGACAGCCCGGCGGCCCTGACCCGCTCGGCGGTCTGGGCCAGCCAGCCGCCCTTGAGCCGCCGCTCGTCCCGCATCGCCCGGGCCCGGTGCACCTGCTCCGTCACGTTGGCCAGGTGGAAGTAGGTCCCGAACGCGCGCACCAGCCGCGCGGCGGTCTCCGTGTCGACGGACTCCAGCAGGTCGGCGAGGGTCGCCTCGTGGTCGGTCTCGGTGCCGGTGACCCGTCGGCTGAGGCGGCGCACCTCTTCGACCAGCGAGAGCAGCTCGGGGCCTTCCTGGCGGACCAGCGACTCGCCGAGGAGGTTCCCGAGCCGGCGCACGTCCGCGCGAAGCGCCGCCTGCTCGTCCGTCCCCACCACGTGTTCGACGATAGGCCGGGAGCCACGCCGCGAGACGGCCCAGCCCGGGATCCGAGACCGTCGGCGGCCGGACGTACGCTGGCAGCCTCCCCGCCCGCTCCGCGGTTCGGGGCGGCTGTGTTGCCCCGACCACTCCCCGGAGCGCCCGTGAGCCTGACCGGCATCCTCGATGCCCTCGTCACCGACGGCGGTGACCCGGCGCTGCTGGCCGCGCTGGATGCGGCCCGCTCAGGGGGCCGCACCGATCTCGACATCACCGCTCCGCCCGGTGTGCGGCCGTTCGCGCTGGCTGCGGTGGCCGGCCGCGCCGGGCGGCCGGTGCTCGCCGTCACCGCGACCGGTCGGGAGGCCGAGGAGCTCGCCACGGCTCTGCGCGACCTGCTCGAGTCGGACGCCGTCGTGGACTTCCCGGCCTGGGAGACGCTGCCGCACGAGCGCCTGAGCCCGCGGGCCGACACCGTCGGCCGACGTCTCGCGGTGCTGCGCCGGCTGGCCCATCCCGAGGCCGCCGGCGCGGAGCACGGTCCGGTCCAGGTGGTCGTCGCGCCGGTCCGGGCTGTCCTGCAGCCGATGGTGGCCGGGCTCGGCGACCTCGAGCCGGTCTCGCTGCGCGCCGGGCAGGACGTCGACCTCGACGGCATCGTGGCCCGCCTGGCGGCCGCGGCGTACACCCGGGTGGACCTGGTCGAGCGGCGTGGTGAGTTCGCGGTGCGCGGCGGCATCATCGACGTCTTCCCGCCGACCGAGGAGCACCCGCTGCGGGTCGAGCTGTGGGGCGACACGGTCGAGGAGGTGCGGTGGTTCAGGGTCGCCGACCAGAGGTCCCTCGAGGTGGCGGAGCACGGGCTCTGGGCTCCGCCCTGCCGCGAGCTGTTGCTGACCGAAGAGGTCCGGGCACGCGCGGCGACGCTAGCCCGCAGCCACCCCGGCCTGGCCGACGTGCTGGGCCAGCTCGCGGAGGGCATCGCCGTGGAGGGGATGGAGTCCCTGGCCCCCGCGCTCGTGGACGACATGGTGCTGCTGCTCGAAGCGCTCCCGGCCGGGACGCACGTCATCGTTCAGGACCCGGAGCGAGTGCGCACCCGGGCCCACGACCTGTTCGCGACCAGCAAGGAGTTCCTCGAGGCGTCCTGGGCCAATGCGGCCGCCGGTGCCGCTACTCCGATCGACCTCGGGGCCGCGGCCTACCGCAGCCTCGCCGACGTCCGCGCACGCGCCGCCCAGCTCGGGCTGGCTTGGTGGTCGTTCAGCCCGTTCGCCGCCGAGGAGACGGCCGAGGACGAGGACACCTCGCTGGTCGCGGCCCGCGCCGTCGAGGGCTACCGCGGCGACACCGCCCGCGCGCTGGCCGACGTGAAGGGCTGGCTCGGCGACGGCTACCGGGTCGTCCTGCTCACCGAGGGGCATGGCTCCGCGGAGCGCATCGTCGAGGTGCTGGCCGGTGAGGACATCCCGGCCCGCCTGGTCGACTCGCTCGACGAGACGCCCGGCCGGTCCGTGGTTCAGGTGTCGTGCGCCCGGCTCGGGCGCGGGTTCGTCAGCGACCAGCTGCAGCTGGCGGTGCTGACCGAGACCGACCTGCTCGGGCAGGCCGGTCCGTCGACCAAGGCCATGCGGCGCATGCCGAGCCGCCGGCGCAACACCGTCGACCCGTTGCAGCTCCAGACGGGTGACTTCATCGTGCACGAGCAGCACGGTGTCGGTCGCTACGTCGAGATGGTCCAGCGCACCGTCCCCCAGGGAAATGGGCACAGCGCGACTCGCGAGTACCTCGTGATCGAGTACGCGCCATCCAAGCGCGGCCAGCCCGGTGACCGGCTGTTCGTGCCGACCGACCAGCTGGACCAGGTGACGCGGTACGTCGGGGGGGAGTCACCGAGCCTGCACCGGCTGGGCGGCGCTGACTGGCAGAAGGCGAAGGGCCGGGCCCGCAAGGCGGTCAAGGAGATCGCCGCCGAGCTGATCCGGCTCTACGCGGCCCGCACGTCGGCGCCCGGCTACGCCTTCAGCCCGGACACCCCGTGGCAGCGGGAGCTCGAGGACGCCTTCCCCTACCACGAGACGCCCGACCAGATGGGTGCCATCGACGAGGTCAAGGCCGACATGGAGAAGGCGGTCCCCATGGACCGCATCGTCTGCGGGGACGTGGGCTACGGCAAGACCGAGATCGCGGTGCGTGCCGCATTCAAGGCCGTCCAGGACGGCAAGCAGGTCGCGGTCCTCGTGCCGACCACGCTGCTCGTCAACCAGCACCTGTCGACCTTCGAGGAGCGGTACGGCAGCTTCCCGGTCAAGGTCGCCGCACTGTCGCGGTTCCAGACCGACAAGGAGGCGAACGAGGTCAAGGCCGGCCTGCGCGAAGGCAGCATCGACGTCGTCATCGGCACGCACCGCATCCTCTCCACGGAGGTGCAGTTCAAGGACCTCGGCCTGGTCGTCGTCGACGAGGAGCAGCGCTTCGGCGTGGAGCACAAGGAGCAGCTCAAGCACCTGCGCATCAACGTCGACGTGCTCACGATGTCGGCGACGCCGATCCCGCGCACCCTGGAGATGGCCGTGACCGGCATCCGGGAGATGTCGACGATCCTCACCCCGCCCGAGGAGCGGCACCCCGTCCTGACGTTCGTCGGTCCCTTCGACGAGAAGCAGATCGCCGCCGCCGTCCGACGGGAGCTGCTGCGCGAGGGCCAGATCTTCTACATCCACAACCGCGTCGAGTCCATCGAGCGCGCCGCCGCCAGGCTGCGGGACCTGGTGCCCGAGGCACGGGTCGCGGTGGCGCACGGGCAGATGGGCGAGCACCAGCTCGAGCAGGTCGTGCTCGACTTCTGGGAACGCCGCTCCGACGTGCTGGTGTGCACGACCATCG
>DASVED010000044.1:0-7959 GCA_036380775.1 Actinomycetes bacterium | reverse complement strand
GCTCCCCGCTCGCGCAGGTGCCGGGTCAGGGCCCGGGTGTCCACGGCGCTGATGCCGACCACGCCCTGGGTCGCGAGCTCCTCGTCCAGCGACCGCTGCGACCGCCAGGACGACGGACGCCTGGTCGGGTCGCGCACGACGTACCCGCTCACCCAGATCCGGGACGACTCGGCGTCCTCGTCGTTGACGCCGGTGTTGCCGACGTGCGGCGCGGTCATGACGACGACCTGGCGGTGGTAGGACGGGTCGGTCAGCGTCTCCTGGTAGCCGGTCATCCCGGTCGAGAAGACCGCTTCCCCGAACGTCTCGCCGGCGGCTCCGAACGCCTCCCCCCGGAACGCCCGTCCGTCCTCGAGGACCAGCAGCGCGGGTGCCGCCCTCACCACCGCCCCCACCACCGGATGTGCGCCGACACACCACTCGCACCGCGTGTCTGGTGCGTTAGCGCACAGTTGATCTGTAGCGGCCGGGACTGCCGACCCTGACGACTCACTGGAGCTTCCCGTCGAGGACGGTCGGGACACCGCGCAGGAACGTGGCGACCACCGCGCCGGGCAGGGTCCGCCCGGCGTAGGGCGTGTTCCGGCTGCGGGACGCCAGCGCGAACGGGTCGATCTCGCGACGGGCGGCGGGGTCGACGAGCACGAAGTTGGCGGGCGCGCCTTCCTCCAGCGGCGTGCCGTGGTCGTCGAGCAGGCCGATCCGAGCCGGTCGGGTCGACATCCGGTCGGCGACGCCGGCCCAGTCGAGCAGGCCGGTCTCGACCATCGCCTCCTGCACGACGGAGAGCGCGGTCTCGAGCCCGAGCATCCCCATGGCGGCCGCGGACCACTCGCAGTCCTTGTCCTCGTGGGAGTGCGGCGCGTGGTCGGTCGCGACCGCGTCGATGGTGCCGTCGGCGAGCGCCTCGCGCAGCGCGGCCACGTCGTCGGCGGTACGCAGCGGCGGGTTGACCTTGAACAGCGGGTCGTACGTCGTCGCGAGCTCGTCCGTCAGCAGCAGGTGGTGCGGCGTCACCTCGGCCGTGACGTTCCAGCCCTTCGACTTGGCCCACCGGAGGATCTCGACCGACCCGGCGGTCGAGACGTGGCAGACGTGCAGCCGGGACCCGACATGTGCGGTCAGCAGCACGTCGCGGGCGATGACCGCCTCCTCGGCGACAGCCGGCCACCCGGTGAGGCCGAGCACTCCGGAGAGCTCGCCCTCGTTCATCTGGGCGTCCTCGGTGAGCCGGGGCTCCTGGGAGTGCTGGGCGACCACGCCGCCGAAGGCCTTGACGTACTCGAGTGCCCGGCGCATCAGCACGGCATCCGACACGCAGTTCCCGTCGTCGGAGAACACCCGGACACGGGCCGCGCTGTCGGCCATCGCGCCGAGCTCGGCCAGCCGCTCCCCCGCCAGGCCCACGGTCACCGCGCCGACCGGGCGGACGTCGCAGTGACCCGCTTCCCGGCCGAGCCGCCAGACCTGCTCGACGACGCCGGCGGTGTCGGCGACCGGGTCGGTGTTGGCCATCGCGTGCACAGCGGTAAAGCCGCCCAGCGCGGCCGCCGCCGTGCCGGTCTCGACCGTCTCGGCGTCCTCGCGCCCCGGCTCGCGCAGGTGGGTGTGCAGGTCGACCAGGCCGGGCAGGGCGACCAGCCCGTCGGCGTCGACGACCTCGGCACCCTTGTGGGTCAGGCCGCTGCCGATCTGGGCGATGACGCCGTCCTCGACCACCAGGTCGGCCGGGTTCCCGCCGAGCAGCCGGGCCCCTTTGACGACGTAGATCCCCGCGAAATCGCTCGCTGCGCTCCCGATTCCGCGGGGGCCCCGAAACTCCGCGCTCATGCTGCTTCTCCCTCGTGCGACCCGGAGAGCAGCAGGTAGAGCACAGCCATCCGGACGCTGACCCCGTTGGTGACCTGCTCGACGATCGTCGAGCGGGCCGAGTCGGCGACCTCCGCGGCGATCTCCATCCCGCGGTTCATGGGCCCGGGGTGCATGACGATCGCGTGGTCGGGCAGCTGGGCCATCCGGACCCCGTCCAGGCCGTAGCGCCGGGAGTACTCGCGGGCGCTGGGGAAGAAGGCGGCGCCCATCCGCTCGCGCTGCACCCGCAGCATCATCACGACGTCGCTCTTGGCCAGCTCGCCGTCCAGGTCGTAGGAGGTCGAGCACGGCCACGCGTCGATGCCGACCGGCAGCAGGGTCGGCGGTGCGACCAGCGTCACCTCGGCCCCGAGGGTCGCGAGCAGCAGGACGTTGGACCGGGCGACCCGGGAGTGCAGGACGTCGCCGACGATCGTGACCCGGCGACCGGCCAGATCGGTGCCGGTGGCCGCCTCGAAGCCGTTGAGCCGCCTCCGCATCGTGAACGCGTCCAGCAGCGCCTGGGTGGGGTGCTCGTGCGTGCCGTCGCCGGCGTTGACCACCGACCCGCGGATCCACCCGGAGTGGGCGAGCCGGTGCGGGGCGCCCGAGGCGTGGTGGCGCACCACGACCGCGTCGGCGCCCATCGCCTCCAGCGTGAGCGCCGTGTCCTTGAGGCTCTCGCCCTTGGACACGCTGGAGCCCTTGGCGCTGAAGTTGATGACGTCGGCGGAGAGCCGCTTGGCCGCGGCCTCGAACGAGATCCGGGTCCGCGTCGAGTCCTCGAAGAACAGGTTGACGACGGTGCGGCCCCGCAGGGTGGGCAGCTTCTTGATCGGCCGGTCGGCCAGCCGGGCGAGCTCCTCGGCGGTGTCGAGCACGAGGAGGGCGTCGTCGCGGGTCAGGTCCCCGGCCGAGAGCAGGTGGGTCCTCACCGGGCCACCTCCCGGCGTACGTCCTCGGGGGCTGCGGCCGACTCGATGCAGACCGCGTCGGCGCCGTCGCGCTCCTCGAGGAGCACCCGGACCCGCTCGCCGGTGGCGGTGGGCAGGTTCTTGCCCACGTAGTCGGCCCGGATCGGCAGCTCGCGGTGCCCCCGGTCGACGAGGACGGCGAGCTGCACCCGGCTCGGCCGCCCGAGGTCGTTGAGCGCGTCGAGGGCGGCCCGGATGGTGCGGCCGGAGAACAGGACGTCGTCCACGAGCACCACGGTGCGGCCCTCGATGCCCTCGGCGGGCAGGTCGGTGTGCTCGAGGGCGCGGGCCGGGTGCAGGCGCAGGTCGTCGCGGTACATCGTGACGTCCAGGGCACCGACCGGGACCGCGGAGCCCTCGACGGCGGTGATCCGGGCGGCCAGCCGGTGGGCCAGAGGGACGCCGCGGGACGGGATGCCGAGCAGGACGAGCCCGCCGGCACCCTTGTTGCGCTCGAGGACCTCGTGGGCGATGCGGGTCAGTGCGCGGGAGATGTCGGCCGCCTCGAGAACGGTCCGCCGGGCTGGGGCAGCGCCCACGGGACTCACGGTGCCGGGGCTGCTGGGGGTGGGCGTCATCCGCCGACCGACCTCCTTCCCCGCCTCACAGGACGGGTCGTTAAAGGATGGGCTCGCTCGGCGGTCACGGTAGCAGTGGCCGACCCGCGACAGCGGTGACCCGCCGCGGCGGCCCTGGTCAGAGCACGGAAAAGATTCTGGTAACTCTGCGTAACGTCACGCAGAGTCACGACGATAACCTTATGAACCCCAAGTCCTGGGGGAACGTGAGGTCGAGGGTCACCACCCGTGACCAGGCAGGGGGCAGCACCAGTGCCGACCGAGTACGCACGAGCTCTCGGGGGACGCCTGCGCGCGATCCGTACCCAGCAAGGCCTGTCCCTGCACGGGGTCGAGGAGAAGTCCGACGGCCGCTGGAAGGCGGTGGTCGTGGGCTCCTACGAGCGCGGCGACCGCGCCGTGACGGTGCAGCGGCTGGCCGAGCTGGCCGACTTCTACGCGGTGCCGGTGTCCGAGCTGCTGCCCGACAACACCCCCCTGGGGGCCGCCGAGCCGCCGCCGCGACTGATCATCGACCTGGAGAAGCTCCAGGTGGTGCCGGCCGAGCGCGCCGGGCCGCTGGCGCGCTACGCGGCGACCATCCAGGCGCAGCGCGGCGACTACAACGGCCGGGTGCTGTCGATCCGCCAGGAGGACCTGCGCACCCTGGCCGTCATCTACGACGACACGCCCAGCCAGCTCACCGAGCAGCTCATCGCCTGGGGCGTGCTCAACCCCGAGGCCCGCCGCGCCCTCGACTGACCGCCGACCTGCCGACGTACCGGCCGCCTCGCTCACGGATGGCGGGCGGGGCGGCCCGGTGTTGACCACGTTTACGTGGTCAACAGCTGCTTCGCGGGGCGTCGACGCCTTGCCCAGCGACCTTTGACCACGTTTACGTGGTCAACTTCCGGGAGGCGGCACAAGCGAGGGCTTGAGCTCGAGCAGCCGGGCCAGCAAGCCGTTGACGAAGCCGGGCGACTCGTCGGTCGACAGGGACCTCGCGAGGGTGACGGCCTCGTCGAGCACGACCGCGTCGGGCACGTCGTCGCGCCACAGCAGCTCGAAGGTCGCCAGCCGCAGGATGGCCCGGTCGACCGCGGGCATCCGGTCCAGCGGCCAGTCCCGGGCGTACGTCGTCAGGAGCTCGTCGATGCGCGGAAGGTGGGCGACCACGCCCTCGACGAGCTCGACGGCGTACTCCGACACCGGCGGCTCGGCGGCGGCGACCCGGCCGGCCAACGTGTCGAGCACCGGCACCGAGCGCTGCTCGGCCTCGAACAGCACGTCCAGTGCCCGCTTGCGCGCCTTGCTGCGGGCGGACATCAGGAACCCGTCACACGCCCTAGGTAGGAGCCGTCCCGGGTGTCCACCTTGACCTTCTCGCCGGTGACGATGAACAGCGGCACCGCGATCTCCGCACCCGTCTCGAGGGTGGCCGGCTTGGTGCCCCCGGTGGACCGGTCCCCCTGCATGCCTGGCTCGGTGTAGGAGATCGTCAGCTCGACGGAGGCCGGCAGCTCGACGTAGAGCGGGGTTCCCTCGTGGATGGCGACGACGGTGTCCTGGTTCTCCAGCATGTACTTCGCGCCGTCACCGACAGTGGCCGCGGGGACGTGCAGCTGGTCGTAGGACTGGGTGTCCATGAAGACGAAGTCCGGGCCCTCCTTGTAGAGGTACTGCATGTCCCGCTTGTCCACCGTGGCCGTCTCGACCTTGGTGCCGGCGTTGAAGGTCTTGTCGACGACCTTGCCGGACATGACGTTCTTCAGCTTGGTCCGCACGAACGCGCCGCCCTTGCCCGGCTTGACGTGCTGGAACTCCACGACCGACCAGAGCTGGCCGTCGATGTTGAGCACCAAGCCGTTCTTCAGGTCGTTCGTGGTCGCCACGGGTGAAGTCCTTATCGGTGTTCGAGATAGCGCAGGTCTAGAGGACCATCAGGTCCTTGGGAGTCGTCGTCAGCAGCTCGGGCACGCCGTCACCCACGACCAGGGTGTCCTCGATCCGGACCCCTCCGCGGCCCGGCAGGTAGACCCCAGGCTCGACGGTGACCGGCGTGCGGGCAGCGAGTCTACCCGCCGCGTGGTAGCCCATCAGCGGAGCCTCGTGGATCTCCAGGCCGACGCCGTGGCCGAGCCCGTGCGGGAACTGCTCGCCGTACCCGGCGTCGGTCACGACCGTGCGGGCGGCCGCGTCGACGTCCCGGACGTCGGCCCCGACGCGCAGCGCGTGCCGGCCGGCCCGCTGGGCCGAGCGCACGACGTCGTAGATCTCGCGCTGCCAGTCCTCCGGCTCGCGCCCGACGACGACGGTCCGGGTGCAGTCCGCGTGGTAGCCCAGGTAGCGCGCCCCGAAGTCGATCTTGAGCAGGTCGCCGCGGGCGATCTCGCGGTCGGTGGGCTGGTGGTGCGGGATCGCGCTGTGCGGTCCGGTCGCCACGATCGTGTCGAACGCGATCCCCTCGGCCCCCAGCTCGACCATGGTGGTCTCCAGGCGGCGGGCCACCTCCCGCTCGGTCTGCCCTGGCGCGATGGAGCCCAGGGTCTCGGACAGGGCGCGGTCGCCGATCGCGCAGGCCTCCCGGAGCAGCGCGATCTCCTCGTCGTCCTTGACCGTACGCAGGGTCTCGACCGCGTGGCCGAGGGGGACGAGCTCGGGCGAGCCGTCGATCGCCGCCAGCTCACCGTGGGACTCCACCGTGACGTCGTGGGCCTCGAAGGCAAGCCGGCCATTGTGGCCGGCGCGGGCCACCAGGGCGGCGGCGCAGGACCGGTCCACCACCACCTCGAGGTCGGGCGACTCCGACCCTGCCTGGGTGGTGTAGCGCCCGTCGGTGGCCAGCAGGGCGCCGTCGCGGGTGACCAGCAGCGCCGCGTTGGACCCGGTGAAGCCGGTCAGGTAGCGCACGTTGACCAGGCGGGTGACCAGCGCCGCCTCGGCACCGACCGCCGCGGTGAGCTCGCGCAGTCGCGCCCGGCGTACGTCATGGGTCTGCGGCACGGCGGCAACCCTAGAGCGCCCGGGACCAGATCCCGATCAGGCCGCCGTCGGCGTCGGCGATCTTCGTCCGGCCCTCCCGGGCGAAGCCGCGCCGCGTGTAGAGCCGCTGCGAGCGCTCGTTGTCCTCGTGGGTCCACAGCTGGATGCCGTGGTAGCCACGGCGAACGGCCTCGGTCAGCGTGTCGTCGAGCAGGGCCGCACCGACGCCGTGCCCCCAGTGCGCCGGCAGCACGAAGACCATCGACAGGTGGCAGAGTCCCGGGATCTCCTCACCGGCGCCGTCGTCGGCCCGCGCCGGCTGGGCGAAGGTGACCCCGACCACCTGGCCGTCCCGCTCGGCGACGGTCAGCCAGGTCCCGGGCACGCCGAGCCGGGACCGCACGATCTCCTCGACGTCCGGCGCCGCCGGGCGGCCGCGCCGGGCGGTGTCGGACTCCTGCCAGACGGCAACCGCGACCTCGAAGTCGGCTTCGGTGCCCGGACGGACAGTCGTCACAGGGTCGCGACGACGGCGTGCAGGGCCAGCCGGTAGGAGTCGAGGCCGAAGCCCGCGACGGTGCCGGTCGCCACCCCGGCGACGACCGAGGTGTGCCGGAACGCCTCCCGGGCCGCCGGGTTGGAGAGGTGGACCTCGACCAGCGGCGCGCGGAGCTGGGCGCAGGCGTCGCGCAGCGCGTAGGAGTAGTGCGTGAAGGCCGCCGGATTGAGCACGACAGGGGTGGCGGAGTCCGCCGCCTCGTGCAGCCAGCGGACCAGCTCGGTCTCGTCGTCCGTCTGGCGCACCTCGACCTCGAGGCCGAGCTCGCGCGCCGCGGCCTCGCAGGTCGCGACCACGTCGTCGTGGGTGGCCGTGCCGTAGACCTCCGGCTCCCGAGAGCCGAGGCGGCCGAGGTTCGGCCCGTTGAGCACTAGCACGCGCGTCATGTCGCCACCTTCTCGTACGTCGCCGCGAGCAGTGCGTCGTCCGGCCCCTCGAGCAGGCCCGGGCGGCCGATCCCGTCGAGCACCACGAAGCGCAGCACCGCCCCGCGGGCCTTCTTGTCCAGGCGCATCGCATCCAGCACGGCCGGCCAGCGGCTCCTGTCGTACGTGGTCGGGAGCCCGACCGAGGACACCAGCGAGCGGTGCCGGGCCACCTCGTCGGGGTCGAGCCGGCCGACGGCAGCGGACAGCTCGGCGGCGTAGACGAGGCCCACGCCGACGGCCGCGCCGTGCCGCCAGCGGAACTGCTCGACCTTCTCGATCGCGTGGCCCAGGGTGTGGCCGTAGTTGAGCACCTCGCGGCCGCCGGTCTCCCGCAGGTCGGCGGCGACGACGCCGGCCTTGAAGCGCACCGAGCGCTCGACCAGCTCGCGCAGCACGTCGCCGTCCGGGTCCGTCGCGGCCGCCGGGTCGGCCTCGACGAGGTCCAGGATCCGCTCGTCCGCGACCAGGCCGGTCTTCACGACCTCGGCCATGCCGCTCGCCAGCTCCTCGGGCGGGAGTGTGCGCAGCATGGCGAGGTCGCACAGCACGCCCCCCGGCGGGTGGAAGGCGCCGACCAGGTTCTTGCCCTCGGCGGTGTCGATCGCGGT
>DASVED010000043.1:0-4457 GCA_036380775.1 Actinomycetes bacterium | reverse complement strand
CTGGGCGACCGTGCGGCTGCGTGCGTCGTCGCTCAACCACCACGACATCTGGAGCCTGCGGGGCGTGGGTCTGCCCGAGGACAGGCTGCCGATGGTGCTCGGCTGCGACGGTGCCGGCGTCGACGAGGACGGCGCCGAGGTGGTCGTGCACGCCGTGGTGAGCGATCCCGACTACCGCGGCGACGAGACGCTCGACCCCAAGCGGTCGCTGCTGTCCGAGCGGTACGACGGGACGCTCGCCGACCTGGTCCTCGTGCCGCGGCGCAACCTGGTGCCGAAACCGGCAGGGCTGACCTTCGAGGAGGCCGCCTGCCTGCCGACGGCATGGCTCACGGCGTACCGCATGCTCTTCACCCAGGCAGGGGTCCAGCCGGGCTCGACGGTCCTCGTCCAGGGCGCGGGCGGCGGGGTCGCCACCGCGCTCGTCGCCCTCGGCCGCGCCACCGGTGTCCGGATGTGGGTGACCAGCCGGGACGAGGCGAAGCGGGCCCGGGCGCTCGACCTCGGCGCGGACCAGGCTTTCGAGGCGGGGGCGAGGCTGCCGGAGCGCGTCGACGCGGTGATGGAGACCGTCGGCGCGGCGACCTGGGAGCACAGCCTCAAGGCCCTGCGCCAGGGGGGCACGGTGGTCGTCACCGGGGCGACAGGAGGGCACCAGGCCGTCACCGACCTGCGCCGGGTCTTCTTCCTGCAGCAGCGCATCGTCGGCTCCACGATGGGCACCCGCGACGAGCTGGAGCGGCTGCTGCGGCTGCTCGCGGCGACGGGGGTCCGCCCCGTCATCGACAGCGTCCTCCCTCTCGAGGAGGCGACCGAGGGGTTCCGCCGGCTGGCCGGCGGCGACGTCTTCGGCAAGATCGTGCTGACCCGACCGGCCTGATGTCGGAGGCCGAGCCGGACGCGCTGCCACGCTGGCGCGACGCCGGGTTCCGGGCCGAGGCGGACGGTTGGGTCGCTGCCGAACTGGCCCGGGCCGGCCGACGACAGGTCGGTGCCGTCGAGGCGGAACGGCTGGTGCCGTGGTCGGCGGTCTGGCGGGTGCCCACGGACGCCGGCCCGGTGTGGTTCAAGGCGAACGCCTCGGGCGTCGCCCACGAGGCCAGGCTCTACGAGGTGCTGGTGCGGAGGACGCCGGCTCACGTGCTCGACCCCGTCGCGCTCGACCCCGACCGCGGGTGGCTTCTGCTGCCGGACGGCGGCCCGACCCTTCGCCAGGTGGAGGGGTCCAGGACGGACCTGGCTGCCTGGGAGCGGATGCTGCGGGAGTACGCCCAGATGCAGCGCGGCCTCGAGACGCACGTCGACGAGCTGCGCGCTGCCGGGGTGCCCGATGCGGGGCCGGACCGGCTGCCGGCGATGCGTGCGGCACTCCTGGCTGACGACCGGGTGCTTCTCCTCGACGCCGAGGACGGTCTCACCGAGGCGCAGCGGACGGAGCTGCTCGCCGAGCAGCCCGCCTACGAGGCGCTGTGCCGAGACCTCGCGGCGTACGACATCCCGCTCTCGCTGCAGCACGACGACCTGCACGACAACAACGTGTTCGCGGGACCGGACGGTGCGCTGCGGGTGTTCGACTGGGGCGACGCCGTCGTCGGGCACCCGTTCGGCGTGCTGCTGATCAGCCTCCGGGTGGTGGCCGACCTGCTCGGCGTGCCCGAGGGGAGCGCAGCGGAGCTGTTCCGGCTGCGCGACGCCTACCTCGAGCCCTGGACGGACGGCTGGGCCGCGGCGGACCTGCGCGAGGCAGCGCACCTCGCGGTGCGGGCCGGTGGTGTGTCCCGGGCGGACTGCTACCGGCGGGCGGTCATCGACTGGCCGGGACCGGGTGCGGCCCCGCACGCCGACGGTGTGCCCGGCTGGCTGCTCGAGCAGCGCGGACCGATGCCGTTGGACGGACCGGAGCCGACGGGCTGACCGGCGCGTTGACGACCCGACTACCCGCGCGAGACGTCGACCAGGCGACGGGCCTCGTCGAGCGCGCGCTGCAGGATCGAGCGCAGCTCGGCGACGTCCCCGGCGGTGAGTGCCCGGCCGCGCAGCGCGCCCCGCAGCTCTGAGCGGAACCACTCCAGGGTGCGCTCGGCATCCGCCTGGTGCGGCTCGTCGGGGGAGCGACGCGACTCCCGCTGCTCCCGCGCCTGTGCGCGGTTCTGCATGCGTACGTCGCGGGCGGCGTTCTTCAGCTCGGCCTGCAGGTCCCGCACCGAGACACTCACCTCGCTGCGGATCTCGGTGGCGAGGTCGCGCACCGAGCCGGCGATCTCCTGCTCGAGGTCGTCCAGGTCCCCCTGCCGGTCGCCGAGCTCGCGCCGGCCGGCGTCGGTGATCCGGTAGACCTTGCGGCCTTCCGCCACCTGGTGGGTCACCAGCCCCTCCGACTCGAGCCGGGCGAGCCGCGGGTAGACCGTGCCGGCGCTGGGGGAGTACAGCCCCATGAACCGGTCCTCGAGCTCGCGGATCACGTCGTAGCCGTGCCGCGGGCTCTCGTCGAGGAGCTTGAGCAGATACAGCCGCAGCCTGCCGTGCCCGAAGACCGGGCTCATCCGGAATCCCGCATCGCCCGCATCTCCCGGCGCAGCAGGGTGACGTCCCCGGACACGGTCTTGGCGGTCAGCCGGCCGTCCCCGTCGCCGACCTGCCCCTGCAGGGTGGACTTCCCGGGCTTGCGCTCCGTGCGGACGCCGTCGAACGCACTGTCCAGCGAGCCGCTCATCGTCTTCACGTCGACGGTCAGGCCGGCCGACTCGGGCATCCGCAGGGTCAGGTCGCCGGAGACGCTGGAGACGTCGATGCGCCCGCCGGTCTGCAGGTCGAGGTCGAGCGTGAGGTCGCCGGACACCGTCTCGGCCTTGACCGTGTCGCTCGCGCCGTTCACGACGGTCAGGTCACCGGACACCGTGGTGAACCTCAGGGTTCCCGAGAGCTGTCGGGTCTCGAGGTCACCGCTGACCGTCTGCGCGGTGATGTCGGACCGTACACCGTCGAGGGTGACGTTCCCGGACACCGACTTGACCGCTGTCCTGTCGGCGGTGATGCCCGACACCACGGCGTCCGCGGACACGACCCCCAGCTCGACCGGGCAGTCCGCCGGCACCGACACGGAGACGGTCGCCCTCGCCTTGCGGTTGCCCACCCAGTCGAGCAGGCCGCCCCAGCTGAGCCGCTCGTGCGCGATGGTGAGGGTGCCGTTCTCCAGGCTCACGAGGAGCTGGCCCTCGACCGCGGAGACCTCCACCGCGGCCGCTCCGGCCTCGGCATCCTCCGTGCGTCCGACCACGTTGACGTCCCCCGCCACCATCCGCACCTCGAGGCGTCGTACGCCCTCGAGCTCGATGGACTGGGGGGTCTCGATGCGCCACTGCTGCACGTGCGTCTCCTTGTCACGATGTATCGCGTATAGGAAGACGATATATCGCGTCGCCGAGATGTCAAGCCACCAATCAGGGAGATCGATGTGCGCGTGCTGCACCAGACACGCCGACGGCGCGGTGTGTCGCCGCAATATGGATCTTGGAGGGTCAGTCCTCGTCGACATCGTCGAGGCGAGCCAGCCAGGTGGCCAGCCGCTCGACCGGGACCTCGAAGTCGGGGTTGAGGTCGACGAACTCCTGCATCTGCGCGGCGAGCCAGGAGAGGGACACCCGCTCCTCGCCGCGGCGGGACTCCAGCTCCTCGATCCCGCGGTCGGTGAAGTACACGTGCGCCGAGCTCAGAGAGTGAACGCGCGCTGGACCAGCTCGCGTTGCTCGACGTCGTGCTTCTTGTGCGAACCTGCGGCCGGCGACGCCGACGCCGACCGGGACACGCAGACCAGCGACCGGCCGCCCAGGTAGGCGGGCAGGTTGAGTGCGACGAACGGCCACGGCCCCTGGTTGGCCGGCTCCTCCTGGACCCACACCAGCTGGGCGTCCGGATAGGCCGCGACCACCTCCGACATCTCGGCGCCGGGCAGGGGCGCGAGCTGCTCGACGCGGACGATCGCCACCTGCCCACCGTCGGAGTCGGCCCGCTTCGCCCGCTCGGCCAGCAGGTCGTAGTAGACCTTGCCCGAGCACATCAGCACCCGGCGGACGCCCGACGGGTCGATGTCCCCGACCGTCTCCGGGATCACCGGCAGGAACGAGCCCCCGGTCAGGTCCTCCACCGGCGACGCGGCTGCCTTGAGCCGCAGCATCGACTTCGGCGTGAACACGATGAGCGGCCGCCGCGGCTCGTGGTAGGCGTGCCAGCGCAGCAGGTGGAAGTACGAGGCCGGCGTGGACGGGTAGGCGACCGTCATGTTGTCCTCGGCGCACATCTGCAGGAACCGCTCGATGCGGCCGGAGGAGTGGTCCGGGCCCTGGCCCTCGAAGCCGTGCGGCAGCAGGAGCACGACGGAGGAGCGCTGGCCCCACTTCTGCTCCGATGACGACACGAACTCGTCGATGATCGTCTGCGCGCCGTTGAAGAAGTCGCCG
>DASVED010000042.1:0-8098 GCA_036380775.1 Actinomycetes bacterium | reverse complement strand
GACCTCGATCTGCGGCATGCCGCGCGGCGCCGGCGGCAGGCCGGTCAGCTCGAACATCCCGAGCTTCTTGGTGTACGCCGCCATCTCGCGCTCGCCCTGGTAGACCTGGATCTGCACCGAGGGCTGGTTGTCGTCGGCCGTGGTGAAGATCTCCGAGCGCTTGGTCGGGATCGTCGTGTTGCGCTCGATCAGCTTGGTCATGACGCCGCCCTTGGTCTCGATGCCCAGGGACAGCGGCGTGACGTCGAGCAGCAGGACGTCCTTGACCTCACCCTTGAGGACGCCCGCCTGCAGGCTGGCGCCGATGGCGACGACCTCGTCGGGGTTGACGCCCTTGTTCGGCTCCTTGCCGCCCGTCAGCTCCTTGACGAGCTCGACGACCGCCGGCATGCGGGTCGAGCCGCCGACGAGCACGACATGGTCGATCGCGGAGACGCTGATGCCCGCGTCGCGCAGCACCGACTGGAACGGCGCCTTGGTGCGGTCGAGCAGATCGGATGTCATCTGCTGGAACTGCGACCGGGTGACCTTCTCGTCCAGGTGCAGCGGTCCGGCGTCGGACGCCGTGATGTAGGGCAGGTTGACCGTGGTCTCGGTGGACGAGGAGAGCTCGATCTTGGCCTTCTCCGCGGCCTCGCGCAGCCGCTGCAGCGCCATCTTGTCCTGGGACAGGTCGACGCCGTGGCCGTTCTGGAACTGCTTGACCAGGTAGTCCACGATCTTCTGGTCCCAGTCGTCACCACCGAGGTGGTTGTCGCCGCTGGTGGCCTTGACCTCGACGACGCCCTCGCCGATCTCGAGCAGCGAGACGTCGAAGGTGCCACCACCGAGGTCGAAGACGAGGATCGTCTGGTCCTTCTCGCCCTTGTCCAGGCCGTACGCGAGGGCGGCGGCCGTGGGCTCGTTGACGATGCGCAGGACGTTGAGCCCGGCGATCTCACCGGCCTCCTTGGTGGCCTGCCGCTGGGCGTCCTCGAAGTAGGCCGGCACCGTGATCACGGCGTCGGTGATCGTCTCGCCCAGGTAGGACTCGGCGTCGCGCTTGAGCTTCATCAGCACCCGCGCGGAGATCTCCTGCGCGGTGTACTTCTTGCCGTCGATGTCGACGGACCAGTCGGTGCCCATGTGCCGCTTGACCGAGCGGATCGTCCGGTCGACGTTGGTCACCGCCTGCCGCTTGGCGACCTCGCCGACGAGGACCTCACCGTTCTTGGCGAACGCCACGACGGACGGGGTCGTCCGCTGACCCTCCGCGTTGGCGATGACGGTGGCCTCGCCACCCTCCAGGACGGAGACGACCGAGTTGGTCGTCCCCAGGTCGATACCGACCGCACGTGCCATGGCTGTTGTTCCTCCGCTGGGAGCCGAAATGGGTTGACACCGGCTGCTGCCGGAGCCGGCCTCAAGTTGAGCCGTCTGGACTCAAGTATGCCTGCTGCCCGGGCGGGAGTCAAAGCGAGTTGAGCCGCTTCGACTCAACTCTCGCCTCAGCTGGTGCGCAGCGTGACGGTCCGGCTCAGCCCGGCCGCCAGGCCGCCGCTTCGGGGAGCCGCGACGACCACTCGCCAGGTCGAGCGCGGGGCTGTCACCCGGGCCGACAGCTGGAAGCGGCTGCGCGCCGTGAGCCGGCCGCGCTCCTCGGTGCGCCACGTCCCGTCGGCCCGCCGGCGCTGCAGCCGCACCACGCCATCCGAGCGCGCGGGAGACACGGCTCCGCGGAAGACGGCGACGTCGCCCCGGCGGAGGGGCCGGGCGACCTCGAGGCCGACCCGCTGGCGGACCTCGACCCGGCTGACGGCGCTGCGGGCGCCCAGCTGGGTGGCCGTCCCCGCGTACGTCACGACGTACCGGGCACCGCGCCGCGGCCGAGCGGTCAGGACGAAGCCGCCGCTCGGGCCGGTCGTCTCGGTGGCCACCCGCTCCCACGGCCCGGACCGGCCGGCGCGGCGCATCAGGCGGACCGTCCGGCCTGCGACCGGCGCCGGTCCGGCTCCGGTGAGGGCACCCCGCACCCGCAGCGCCGAGCCGAAGGTCACGCTGCCCGGCCAGGCCACGCGCAGCGCCGACCCGGCGGCGACGCGGCGCACCGGGGGCGACGTGCCGTCGGCCGTCACCGCGACCAGCTGGAAGGTGTAGTCGACCCCCGCCGGCAGACCCTCGAGCAGCGCCGATCGCGCGGACGGCTCGACCGGGACGAAATCGACCTGGTCGACCGCGGGGCTGATGTGGATGGCGTAGGAGTTGATCGGCGACGAGCCGGCGGACGCGGGGGCCGACCAGCGCAGGATCACCGATCGGATGCCCGGCTTCAGTGTGACGTCGCGAGGCTCGGTCGGCCCCGCCCACCGGGTCAGGCCGGTGGCCGCGACCGCACCGTCGACGCTCTGGCAGTCGATCAGGGTGATCCCGGCCGCCGCCACAGCCGCCAGGTTGAGGCAGGACTGCCGGAGGACGGCGCCGAGGTCGGTGAAGTCCGCCGCGGGGGTGAGCGTCCGCAGTGCCGTCCAGTACAGGACCGCTGCCTTGTCCGCGCCGATGCCGGGGAACGCGGAGCCGTTGAAGGCGCCCCCGGGCTCGCCGACCGTCCCGTCCACGACGAGGTATGCCGCCTTGTTGGGGACACCGCTGTTGGTGTGCACACCCCCGTTGTCCAGGTAGTCGGGGGCGAAGTCGTAGAGCTCGCTGGCGGTGTGGTCGGGCTGGCCGTAGAGCGTCGGGTCGGACATGTCCCGGGTGACGCCCCCGGCTTGCGGGGGAAGGTCCTCCCCGAGCTGCCACCGCGCCTCCGGGGTGTCGGTGCCGACCCCGTCGGCCAGGTCCACGAGCTCCCCCAGGACGTCGGACATCGACTCGTTGAGCGCCCCCGACTGGAACCAGTAGATGAGGCCCGCGGTCCGCTGGATCACCCCGTGGGCGAGCTCGTGGGCCACCACGTCGTCCGCGGACGCGTACCCGGCGCCGTAGACCATCTGGTCGCCGGTCCAGAACGCGTTGTCAAAGGGGCAGCCCTCCGGCGGGCAGAACCGGGTGGTCGAGCGCAGCTTCTTCGTGCCGTCGCCACGGTCGTTCCCGATCAGGTCGGTCAGGTCGACGCCGAGGTGCCCCGCGTACCAGCCCGCGGTCGCGCCGGTGTGGTCGAAGGCCTGGTCGATGTCCGCGACGCCGGTGGCCGGCTGTCCCTCGACACGGTCGTAGCGTCCCGGCTTGCAGACATGGTCGGAGGACGGCACCCCGGCGCTGTCGCAGATGACCCGGTCCAGCACGTGCGCCACCTGGTCGACCTGGAGAACGACGGCGCCGTCGCCGGCATCGACGAGCACCAGCTCCCGCACGTCGGGACGCCCGGGCGCGATGACCTCCACCCGCCAGACTGCCCGGGCGCCCTCCCGGCCGCCGGGCTGGAGCAGGGCCGCGTCGTAGAGCCAGCGCCCGGGCCGGTCCGCCCGCACCGCCCTGGCCGGCAGGTCGTGCGCCACCGCCGTCGACCGGCGCGCCACGCGGGCGGCCGTCGACGCCGGGATCCGGTACGTCGCCGACTGCACCCGGCGGCTCGCCTCACCGGTCACGGAGAGCAGGGCCGCGGAGCCGTCGAGAACCGCCACCAGCTGGCCACCCAGAACGGGCAGCCCGTCCACGGTCTGCTGGAACCGCACCAGATCGTGGCCGTACGCCGTGCTGGAGGCCGACAGGGCGCGCAGCCGGGAGGTGCCGGGCAGGCCGAGGGCCTCACCGTGGCGGCGCAGGTGGGCTCTCGCGGCCTGCACCGGCCCACGGGCCGTCGCGGGAGCGGCTGCCAGGGTGTGCCCCGAACGGGCCCCCACCAGGCGGATGCGTCCCGACCCGTCCCGGACGACGACCGGATCGACGGGTTCGACAACGTCCAGCGTCGGGGTCGCCGCGGGTTCGGCGGCGGCGGGGAGGGTCGTGAGGCTGCCCGTGACGAGGACCCCCGCGAGCGCGAGGAGGATTGCGCGCCGCTGGCGGGTGGGGCGGGTCTGGTGCACGACGCGGCCCCCGGGAGGCGGAACGGAAGGGTGGTGACGAATCGGTGCGAGTCGGGAATTCGCCGTCAGGTTAGTAGCGCATCGGTCCCCGTGGGGCCGGACTGGAGCGATCCGTGTCGTGGTCGGGGTTGGGTCGGCCGGCCCCGGGCAAGGAGTCCGACGTGGCAGCGAACCCCTCGATCGGCTGGAAGTTGTTGGGCACCCTCTCGGCGGTCCTCGCCGGCCTCGCCGCCCGCAAGGCGCTGGTCACGGGCTGGCGGGCCACCACCGGCAAGAATCCGCCCGCGAACCCGGCCGCCCCCGGCACCGAGTGGAAAGAGGCGATCCCCTACGCCCTCGCCAGCGGTGCCGCGATGGGCCTGGCCAGGATGCTCGCGACCCGCAAGGCCGCCGGGTACTACCGCAAGTCCACCGGCCACCTCCCGCCCGGGATGGAAGAGGTCACCTGACCGCCGGCGAACGCCCGGACGAACGCCGGCGAACCGATACATTGCGCCCGTCACGGCGACGCGAGAAGGTCGGTGGGTGACCCCTTCCTCACGTCGCCGTCGCACGGTCCTCCTGTCCGCTGTCACCGCCCTGGCGCTCGTCGCCGTCGCCGCGCCGGTCGGCGCCGTGAGTGACCGCGCCCGCATCCCCGTGCTCCGGTTCGCCGGCGAGGCGACCTTGCCGGCGGGTCTGCCGTTCGAGGGCACGGTCGCCGGCGGCCTGTCCAGCCTCAGCTACGACGCGACGCGCGACGTCTACTACGCCCTCTCCGACGCGCAGCCGAACCTCGGGCAGGGCCCGCTCCGCTTCTACACGCTGCGCATCAACACCTCCGACGGCGCGCTCGGCGCCGGCGACGTGACGGTGCTCGACGTGACGACCTTGACCGATCCGCTCGGTGCTCCGCTGGCCCCGGGCACGGTCGACCCGGAGGGACTGACGCTGACCGACCGCGACACGCTCGTGATCACGTCGGAGGGCTTCGCCACACCGGCCACAGCCACCACGCCCGCGAACGTCGTACCGCCGTTCGTCCGCGAGTTCGGCCTGGACGGCCGCCAGCTGCGGGACATCGACCTCCCCGCGTACGTCGACCCGGTCCTCGGGACGAAGGGCGTCCGGAACAACCTCGGCCTGGAGAGCGCCGCGCTCACCCCCAACGGCAGGTTCCTCTTCACCGGCTTCGAGAACGCGCTCGTTCAGGACGGCCCGGCTTCGACCCTCGCCACCGGGAGCCCGTCGCGCCTGCTCCGCATCGACGCCGTCACCGGAGCGCTGCAGCGGGAGTACGTCTACCCGAATGACCCAGTGGCCGAGCCGCCGCTGCCAGCAGGGCAGTTCACGGTCAACGGGCTCGTCGAGCTGCTGCCTCTCAACGCCCGGTTCCTGCTGTCGATGGAGCGCTCCTTCTCCGTCGGCGCCGGCAACACGGTGCGCATCCACCGGGTGGCGCTGGCCGGGGCGACGGACGTGTCAGGCGTCGCCGACCTCGACGACGCCGGGACGGTGCGCCCGGTGGGCAAGAGGCTCGTCGTCGACCTCGACACCCTCGGGCTCACGCTGGACAACCTGGAGGGGATGACCCTGGGCCCGCGGCTGCCGGACGGCGGGCGCGCACTGATCCTGATGAGCGACAACAACTTCGCCGCCGGCCAGGTCAGCCAGTTCCTGCTGTTCTCCGCCCGACGCATCGGCCCGTAGGGGTCCCGAGGCGGTCGGCCCCGACGTACGCTCGACCCGTGCTCCCCGCCCTGCGCGACCACCGCGGCAAGCCGGCCGGGCCGCTGCGCCTGGTGGCGGCGCTCGTCGCGCTCGGGCTGTTGATGCTGGCCGCGCCGGTTCTGGTGCCACTACTGCGCTGGGCATCCGGCGCGCTGCTCTGACTGCGGTCAGACGGGCCTCCTGACACGGTGCCGGCGTCGTGGCCAGGACCGACGAGCTCGCGCGCATCGCCGACTTCGTCACCGGTCCCGAGCTCGGCACCCAGGTACTCGTCCTCGACGCCGAGATCGCCATGTACGGCTGGGTGTCCTGCGCAAAGGTCTCGTGACCGCATCGGGAGCGGAGGAGCGCCGGCCCTTCGTGTGCGGCCTACCAGCCGGTCGAGGCGGCCACCTTCGGCCAGGTCACGGAGGCCAGCACCGCCTGGCCTGAGGTGTTGGGGTGGAAGTAGTCCCAGCTGCTCACCTGGCTCAGGGTGAACTGGTAGGTGAAGACAGCGTTGTCGTCGAACACACAGGTGCCCGCGTAGGTCGCGCAGGCTTGCGACAACGCGGCGTTGTAGTCCACGACGCGCTGCCGAACGCGGTCGCGGCGGGCGATGTCGGCGGCGGTCGTCGAACGCGGGTTGGCCAGCATCGACTGGCAGATCCCGAACGCCGACCACGCCGAGCGCGCCGAGAAGGAGTTGCGACCGATCTCCCAGAGCCGCTTGATGTCCGGGATGGACGAGACGAAGACCGTCGCTCCAGGCAGCCCGGCGTGCAGCGCGTCCATGCCCGTGTCCAGCCGCGCGGTGAAGTCGCTCACGGTCGTCATCCCCGCCTCGGTGCTGGTGCACGCGTCGTTGGCGCCGAGCAGGATCGTGACGTACTGCGCCTGCTGGGAGACGGCACTGGACACCTGACCGGCGAGGGCGGAGATCTTGGCGCCGGACCTCGCGTCGTTGTACGCGGTGAGTGGCTGCTGGACGGCCAGCCGCCGGTAGTGGGAGTTCACGGTCGAGTAGCTGCCCGTTGACCACGACCGGGACGGGCAGTCCACGTACCAGCCGCAGGCGTTGAAGCCGCGGGTGATCGAGTCGCCCAGCGCGGCCATCCTGGTTGGCCGGTCCGCTGCCTGCGCCGGGGCGCCGGACGGCAGCACCGCCGCCATCGCGAGGACGAGGACGACGAGGATGCGACGGGCCATGGCGGACCTCCACGTTCGGGGGACCAGCCGACCGTAGGCCGGTGGACAGTCGTGGACAAGACCCTGCGGGCACGGTCCGGGTCGATTGTTACCGATGAGTAGCATGGCCGAGCCCTACGCTGACGCCAGCGTCGGGGGGACGGATCAGGAGGACTCCTTGGTACGGCTCGTGCTCGGCCTGGCCATGACGGTCGCGGCGCTGGCGATCGCCGGTCGCCGGGTCCATGACCTCTACCGGCTGATCTCGTCCGGGCAGGCGGCACCGGGTCGGCTCGACGGGATCGGGCAGCGGGCCAAGGACCAGCTGCGCGAGGTGTTCGGCCAGCGGAAGCTGCTGCAGTGGTCGGTGCCCGGCGTGGCGCACTTCCTGACCTTCTGGGGCTTCATCGTGCTCGCGGCCACGATCCTGGAGGCCTACGGCGCGCTCTTCGACCGTGACTTCGCCATCCCGCTCATCGGCAGATGGGCACTGCTGGGCTTCCTCGAGGACTTCTTCGCGGTGGCGGTCCTGCTCGGCCTGGCGACGTTCTCAGTGATCCGGCTGCGGCAGGCGCCCGCCCGCAAGGAGCGGGCGTCGCGCTTCTACGGCTCGCACACCCGCGCGGCGTGGCTGGTGCTGTTCATGATCTTCAACGTGATCTGGACGCTGCTGCTCTACCGCGGCGCCCAGGTCAACACCGGCGTCTTCCCGTTCCAGGAGGACGGCTGGTGGGCGTTCGCCTCCAAGGCCACCGCCGAGCTGCTGGAGCCGCTCGGGGAGGAGACCAACGAAGCGCTCGAGACGATCGGCGTCCTGGCCCAGATCGGCGTCGTGCTCGGCTTCCTGGTGCTGGTCGTCTACTCCAAGCACCTGCACATCTTCATCGCGCCGCTCAACGTCCTGACCAAGCGCGAGCCGAAGGCGCTCGGGCCGCTGATGCCGATGATGGTCGACGGGAAGCCGATCGACTTCGAGAACATCGACGAGCTGGACGAGGACACCGCGTTCGGCCGGGGGAAGGTCGAGGACTTCACCTGGAAGGGGATGCTCGACTTCGCGACCTGCACGGAGTGCGGCCGCTGCCAGGACCAGTGCCCGGCGTGGAACACCGGGAAGCCGCTGTCCCCCAAGCTGGTGATCATGGACCTGCGCGACCACCTGTTCGCGAAGGCACCGGTCATCCTGGGAGCGCCGGATGGCGCGAACAGCACAGCGG
>DASVED010000041.1:0-4533 GCA_036380775.1 Actinomycetes bacterium | reverse complement strand
GGTGAGCTCGAAGTCCCGCGACGACCTGCAGGCCGTCCAGGCGCTGGTCAAGGGCGCCGACCTCGACTTCGCAGTCCAGTTCGTCAACTACCGCTGAGGCGGCGCAGGGGCCTCATCCGGGGCGCCGACTCACCAGGCCCGATCTGACCCGGCAACACAAACGGGGCGCCAGTGGCCAGCGTGACGGGCGGCACGTCACGCGAGACGGCTGCCTCACCGTTTGTGTTGCCCAGCCGTCCGCGGACGATCTTGGAGATCCGGCTGCGCGATCGTCGGCTGACGCGACCGCCGGGGGCGTCCTTCCGAAGCGCCGTTCTGTCCTGTCCCCCGCCTGCCGTTCTGTCCTGTCCCCGCCTCAGCGCTGGTAGCCGGCCATCCGCTCGAGGCGGGCGATGCGCTCTGCCATCGGGGGGTGGGTCGAGAACCAGCTCGACATGCCCTCGTGACGGAACGGGTTGGCGATCATCATCGAGCTCGTCGTCCGCAGGTTCGGCTCGGGGGGCAGCGGAAGCGCTCGGGTGCCGAGCTCGAGCTTGCGCAGCGCGCTGGCCAGTGCCAGCGGGTCGCCCGTCACCTGCGCGCCCGAGGCGTCGGCCTGGAACTCCCGGGACCGGCTGATCGCCATCTGGATCACGGCCGCCGAGATGGGTCCCAGGATGAAGACGAGGAGCATCCCGAGCGGGCCCGGGCCGTCCTCGTCGTCGCCGCGGAAGAAGTACGTGATGTACGACAGGTACATGATCACGCTGGCCAGGCCGGCCGCGACCGAGCTGATCAGGATGTCGCGGTTGTAGACGTGGGCCAGCTCGTGGCCCAGGACGCCGCGCAGCTCGCGCTCGTCGAGGATCGCGAGGATGCCCTCGGTGCAGCACACGGCTGCGTTGCGCGGGTTCCGCCCGGTGGCGAAGGCGTTGGGGGCGTTGGTCGGGGAGATGTAGAGCCGAGGCATCGGCTGGCGGGAGGCGGTGGACAGCTCGCGGACGATCCGGTGCATCGCCGGCTGCTCGGCCTCGCTGACCGGCCGGGCGCGCATCGATCGCAGCGCGAGCTTGTCGCTGTAGAAGTAGGCGATGCCGTTGGTGGCGAGCGCGATCAGGATGGCGATCGTCAGTCCGGCCCGGCCGCCGAGCCATTGCCCGGCGAGCAGGATCAGGCCGGAGAGGAGCGCGAGCAGGACGGCGGTCCTGACGCCGTTCGCATGGCGGTGCACGGGGGTTCCTCCGCGGGTCTTCTCGTGTGGTCCACCCACAGAACGACCCCGCCGGGCGGGCCGTTCCCGGGAACCCCGAGCCTGTGATCACTCGGGAGGCGGGTCCAGCCGGGTCAGGGCGAACCGGTCCAGCGCCTCGGCGTCGCGCTCCGGGAGGTCGTCGAAGGTGAGCACCGCCGACCCCGTCGTCGAGTCGAACCGGTGCAGCCGGCCGACGACGTTGAGCGACCTGTCCTCACCCAGGTGCAGCACGAGGTCCATCGGGTCCTCGTAGGACCACCCGACCTCACCGAGGTCGAGCCGGACACCACCTCGGGAGATGTCGAGGGCGGCGACGGTCTGCTGCTCGCCACCGGAGGGTGGCAGCGTCACCATGGCCCCGCCGGCCCGCAGGGCTCGGCGCCGCCGTTCGTCCGCGAGCCGCACGACACCCTCGACCTGCAGCGACTCGGGGTCGACGGCCAAGGCCCTACCGGCGAAGATCGTGATCCCACTCTCCTCGCCGTCGCGACTGACCGTGCTGAGCCACACCTGGTGGTGGTCGAGATCGGCGACGGCGTCGGCCTCGGTGTGGATCCGCGCGACGACCCGGTCACCCGACAGGTCCCAGGCCTGCACGGTCCCGGCCCACGCGTGCCCTCCTGCGCGGGGCAGCACGCTGACCCGACGACCGGTTGCCAATGTCGGCGACATGTCGGTCACGTCGACCTCCTCCCCCTCCCGCCACGCTAGTTGCGATCGAGCCGAAGATCACCGGAAGCCGAGGATCGAGTCGGGCAGGACGGACAGCAGCAGGGCGGCGCCCAGCGTCATCCCGATGGCGAGACCGTCCGACCAGGAGATGCGGTACGACGGCGGCCGGGCGGCGCCGGGCGCACCGGAAGCATCGGCCGAACCGTCGGGGCGCGCGTAGAGCAGAGCCGCCCAGGCCAGGTAGTAGGCCAGCCCGACGACCACGTTGACGGCCATCACGACGGCCAGCCAGCCGTATCCCTGGTCGACCGGTGCGCGGAAGACGACGACCTTGGCGAAGAGCCCGAGCAGGCCCGGCGGGAGCCCGGCCAGGCAGGCCAGCGAGAAGGCGAGCGCGAACGCCGACAGGGGCTCGGTGCGGCCCAGCCCCCGGTAGTCGGCCAGCAGGTTGGACTCGCGGTGCCGGCCGACCAGGGTGACGACGCTGAACGCGCCGAGGTTCATCACGGCGTACGCGACGACGTACGCAACGGTGGCCGACAGGACCTCGTCGACCCGTCCGACCGTGGCGGCACCGAGCGGCACCAGCATGTACCCCGACTGTGCGACCGACGACCAGGCCAACAGCCGGACGGCGTGCCGCTGGCGCAGGGCGGCCAGGTTGCCGACCGTCATGGTCAACGCCGCGACCACGGCCAGCGTGGGACCCCAGACGTCGGCGTACGGACCGAAGCCCTCGGTCAGCAGCAGCGCGAGCCCGACGAAGCCGGCCGCCTTGGACACCACCGAGAGGTAGGCGGCGACCGGGACCGGCGCACCCTGGTAGGTGTCCGGCGCCCAGAAGTGGAAGGGCACCGCGGCGACCTTGAAGCCGAAGCCGGCAAGGGCCAGCGTGACGCCGAGCAGCAGGAGCGGCTGGCGAGCAGCCGGGTCGTCGAGCGCCGTCGCGACGCGGGCCAGGTGGACCTGACCGGTGACGCCGTAGACCAGGCTCAGACCGAACAGCATCACAGCGGTGGACACGACGGACACCAGGAAGAGCTTGAGAGCAGCCTCGCTGGACCGGCTGTCGTAGCGGCGCAGAGCCACCAGGGCGAAGGCCGGCAGCGACACCACTTCGAGGCTGACGACGAGGGTGAGCAGGTCGCGGCTGGCAGCGAGCGTCAGTGCACCGGACACACTGGCGAGGAGCAGGAAGAAGTACTCACCGGCCGGGAGGGCGCTGTCGCGCACCGTGTCGAGGGAGAGCAGCGTGACGACGATCGCGCCCGCGAGCACCAGCGCCTGGAAGAGGAGCGTGAGGTCGTCGACGACGTACGAGCAGGCACGCAGCTGCAGTCCGTCGCCCGGCACGCAGAACGTGCTGCGACGATCCCCTACGAGCGGCACCAGGAGCGCGGCAGCAACGGCGAGACCCGCCACGGCCAGCCACCCGGCGACCTGCCGTCTGGCCGCCGGGAGGAACAGGTCGGCGACGAGGACGGCGAGCGCGACCAGGGCGACGAGGAGCGGGGCGGCGACCGCGAGGTAGTCGATGGACTGCAGGGACTGCTGGCTGCTCATGAGTTGCCACCGCCGAGCAGGACGCGTACGACGGGGTCGCTCGCGTCGAGCAGCCATCCCGGCCAGAGCCCCAGCACGAGCACGAGCGCCACCACCGGTGCCCAGACCACGACCTCGTGGCGGCTCGCGTCGCGCATCAGCACGGCGTCCCGCCAGGCCTGGAAGCTGGTGCCCTGGGCGACGCGGCGCAGGAGTGCCACGAAGTACGTGGTCGTGAGGACTACACCGACCCCCGCGAGCGCCATCAGCACGAGGAAGTAGCCGCGCGGGAGCGCCGGGTCCGGGTCGTAGGCGCCCAGCAGCACGAGCATCTCGCCCCAGAACCCGGCGAGCCCCGGCAGTCCGAGGCTGGCCACGGCGGCGAACGCGAGCAACGAGCCCAGCACGGGCATCCGCTCGTAGAGGCCGCCGCCGAGGATCTCCATCGACGACGTGTGGTGCCGGTCCTTGACCGCCCCGGCGAGGAAGAACAGCAGCCCGGTGATCAGGCCGTGGGCGATGTTGGCGTAGAGCGCACCGTTGACGCCGACCGGCGTGAGCGTGGCGATGCCGAGCAGCACGAACCCCATGTGGCTCACCGAGGAGAACGCGACCAGGCGCTTCAGGTCGGTCTGGGCGAGGCAGGCAAGCGAGCCGTAGACGATGCCGACGACGGCCAGCGCGCCGAGATACGGCGCCACCTCCTCGGCCCCTTCGGGGACCACCGGCAGCGCGATGCGGACGAACCCGTAGGTGCCCATCTTCAGCAGCACCCCGGCGAGCAGGACCGATCCGACAGTCGGCGCGGCCGTGTGGGCGTCGGGCAGCCAGGTGTGCAGGGGCCACATCGGCGTCTTGACGGCGAAGCCGAGGCCGAGGGCGATGAAGGCCAGCACCTGGATGCCGCGGCTCATGTCGGCGCCCTGCCGCTCGGCCAGCTCCACCATGTCGAACGTGCCGGCGTGAGGGCCCACGAGGAGCATGCCGAGCTGCATCTCGATGCTGCCGAGCAACGTGTAGAGGATGAACACGTTCGCCGCCCGCCGCCGTCCCCCGGGCACCGTGTCGTCGCCCCACTGAGCGATGAC
>DASVED010000040.1:0-14435 GCA_036380775.1 Actinomycetes bacterium | reverse complement strand
TCGCCTGCGACGCCCAGTACACCCGCGTCGTCATCGGCCCCGACGGCCAGATCGTGGCCACCGGCAGCGAGCGGCGGTTCTTCACCGCCGCCCAGCGCCGGGCGATGATCGCCCGCGACGGCGACCGCTGCGCCACCCCGTACTGCGACCGGCCCGTCCTGTGGTCCGACGGGCACCACCTGGTCCCGGTCGAGGACGGCGGCCCGACCACCATCGCCAACGGCGCCCTGCCCTGCGCCGGGCACCACCAGCTCCTCCACGAAGGCCACTGGCAGCTGGACCGCCTCCCCGACGGCCGCTACACCCTGACCCACCCCGACGGCCGGACCATCGGACCCGAACCCCACCCACCCGGCCACAACCGACCCCCACCCACCCGACGACGCGAGTAAGAGGTCAGAGCAGTCTCTGGTACCTCTATGGATAGGACGACCCCGTGGGGCGGGCTCTCTCGAGCGGTATCCGGCATTCTGCGCGCGTGCACCGGGCATCCCAGCAGTACCGAGCGCTCGAACAGCGCGGAACGAGCAGAAGACTTCAGGGCCTCCGGGCAGTGCCTGCTGTCCCTTGACAGGGGTGTGAGAGCGCTGATCGATACCTGGCTGGTTGGTCCGCCGCCCGGCAGTGACAGACGGTGATCGAATTCGGCACGGTTGGTCAACTACCCATACGGGCCATGGTCCGGCCAGTGATCCCAGTCCACGATCCGCTGATTAGGGGGACGGGGTCTAGAGGCTGGCGTCTATCCGGCGTCGTCCGAAGAGTGGGAGGGAGAATGGTTGTGAAGCGATTATTCGCGATCGCCCTGTGCGCGGTCGCCTTTGCGGGTGTCTCAGCCAGTGAAGCGCTCGCCGGCGAGGTGAAAGGCCCACCAGGCACTGTGAACAACACCAATACGACGGGCGCTCTCGATCATGCCCGTTCGGCCTGTGCCGCCAGCGGGCTGAATGACTATGACCCGTTAGAGGGACAGAACGTGTCCCAGGTCCAAACCGCGGCGGACTCTTGGAAGTACTACGAGCTGCCGAAGGGCGCGCCAGGCACGCTTGGCCTTTGTAGGGGCTAGCCGGTGAAGGGTGGGCCCACCGTTGGCCCCGGCGTTTCGGCCGGGGCCAACGGTCCACTGACCACATGGACAAGGGGTACGGCGTCTCGGAGCAAGTGATCGGCAGGTGGCTGCAACGCACTGGGCACCGTGACGACATCGTCCTGGCCACGGTGTACCAGCCAATGGGTCTGGGCCCGAACGACCGGCGGCTCTCGGCGTACCACATCCGGCGAGCCTGCGAGGCGAGCCTGCGGCGGCTGGAGACGGATCACATCGACGTGTACCAGATGCACCACGTCGACCGAGCCACGCCGTGGGAGGAGATCTGGCAGGCGATGGAGCAGCTGGTCGTCCAGGGCAAGATCAGTTACGTCGGCAGCAGCAACTTCGCCGCCTGGGACGTGGCTCTCGCCCCGTCCGCCGCGTCCGTACGGCACTTCTTGGGCCAGCGGACGTGGCGCTTGCCTGGCTGCTGCGGAACCCGGTGGTCGCCACCGCCCTCGCCGGCGCGGCGACGATCGAGGAACTGCGATCCGACCTCGGCGCGCTGTCGGTCCAAATGGATGCCGAGGTCATGGAGCGACTCGACCAGATCTGGCCAGGGCCGGGGAAGCCCCGCAGGCCTACGCCTGGTGATGGTTGACGCACGTAAGTGCGCCTCTCCGACATCATGTGCCGGTTGGCCGCCGCGGCCACGCTACCGCGCGGAGTGCCAGATCCCGAGCACCCAGCCGACGGTCTCAGCCGGGCGCCCGCGGATGCCCTGACACGACGTGATTGATGGTTGGTGAAGGTGGGGGAGCGCACGCGTCTGCGCGGTGTCGGTCGGGCGCGATCGCCGCGACCCGTCGTCGACGAGAGCCCAGCTTTTGGCGCAGCAGAGGCTCCTGGAGCTGGTCAACCTGCGAGACGAATGACGCACATTGTCTGGCTAGGGTGACGGCATGAGTTCTGATCCGTATGCCGACTGGGCCCTTGTGGTGGTCGACGTGCAGCAAGGTTTCGACGAGCCGTTCTGGGGTGTCCGCAACAACCCGGACGGAGACCGCAACATCGCCGCCCTGGTCGACGACTGGGCAAGTCACGGTCGCCCGCTCGTGTTCGTCCAGCACGACTCCGTCGAGGACGAGTCACCGCTGGATCCGGGCACGCCGGGTAACCAGCTGAAGCCCTATCTGAAGGCTGACCCCGACCTGGCGGTGTCGAAGACGGTCAACTCGGCCTTCCATGGCACACCGGACCTGCACGCATGGCTGGTCGACCGTAAGGTCGCCGGCATCGTGGTCTGCGGCATCACCACCAACCACTGCTGCGAAACGACCGCGCGCGTCGGCGGCAACCTCGGCCACGACGTGCTCTTCGCGCTCGACGCGACGTACACCTTCGACCGGACCGGGCCGGATGGGCGAACGCTCACGGCCGACGAGCTCGCCCGGGCGACAGCCACCAACCTGCACGGTGAGTTCGCGACCGTAACCAGCACGGCGGAGCTGTTGGCAGGGACGGCCCGACCGCTCGACTAGCGCGGCTCGTAACAGCTTCTTCGATCAGGTCGGCAGCGCGACGTACGCCGTCGGCGCTTCGAATGGCGTGGACTACCGATCGATCGTGCCAGCCCAGATCGTGCGCCGACGGAACGGCGCACGCCGAACCGGCGTCGCCGCGAATGCGTCGTGATGGCTTTGACCAGCCGTCTGTGAATGCCGTCAGCCGCGACGGCTGTCACCCATCCTGCGTCGCCGAACGCCCGCCAGGACATGACAGATGCTCCTTTACTCCGATGGGCGGGACGCTCAGCAGCTTGACGAGTAGAGCGCCAAGAGGTACCGGGCCGATGAATTGTGGTCCCGGGTCGAGTCGATAGGGGCATGACCGCAGGAAGGGATGGAGGCATGACCGAAGGGCAGATCGATCCGAGGTATGGCGACGCGTCGGCCACCGCACCGCCGTGGGGTGACATCGAGCGGCTCCTCACAGAAGCGCAGCTCTACTGGATCGTCACGGTCCGGGTGGACGGGCGCCCGCACGCTGTGCCTTTGGTTGGCGTCTGGCACGCTGGCGCGTTCGCCTTCTGCACGGGTGCGGAGGAGCAGAAGCACCGCAACCTCGACGAGAACCCGCAGGTCGCGGTGACCACCGGCAATACGGGTGCGAACGGGTGGAACAGCGGTAAGGACGTCGTGGTTGAGGGCACCGCGGTTCGGGTTACCGACGCCGAGACCGTGCAATTGCTGGCGGACGCCTGGCTTGCCAAGTATGGGGAGGACTGGCGGTTTGAGGTCCGCGGGGAGGAGTTCGTAGAGGTCAGCGACTCCGGTGGCAGCACCACGGGCGGAGCGCATGTTTACCTAGTCGAGCCAGCGAAAGTCATCGCCTTCGGCGACGCGCATGGCCAGACGACGTATCGCCTCTGACAGTCACATCGCGCGGCGGCTGGTGACCGGCGGCGGGACAACAGGCCTGTGGTCCACTCGTGCAACGTGTCGTCATCCGCACGGGCCCAGATGTGAAAGTTGCTCGACCTCACCCTGCCTCGCACGGCGTCTACCGCTGGCACGCACCCAGGGGACGCCGCCGGCGGTCACATGACGGCGCCGGCGGCCACCCTCTCCGGTCAGCGTCCGGCGAAGCTACCGGCGATCCGGCGCTCGGCCTCGTCGTAGGTCAGGCCGGCCTGGGCGAGCAGCTGGCTGATGCCGGCCAGCGCCTGCTGGAGGCCCTGGGCGTTGCGGTTCCACTCCTCGTAGAGGACCTGGAAGCGCTCCTGGGCCTGGCCGCTCCAGGTGGCGCTGATCGGCAGCACCCGGCCGCGCAGGCCGGCGAGCTCGGACTCGATCTGGCCTGACGTGCTCTGGACCTGGTGGGAGAGCTGGGACAGCTCGGCGGGGGTCACGCGGAAGGCAGTCATACGGTCCTCCAGTGCGGTCGTGGGAGGCGGAACGTGTGCCTCACGAACGTACGGAGATCCGGCCGGACGGCCGCGGAGTTGTCCACAGCCCCCGGGTGTCAGGGCGTCGGTGGAGCCCACGACGGGTCGCGGCCGGCGTAGCCGAGGGCCCGATCCAGGGGCGGAGCGTCGGCGGGCACCGGCACGACCGGCCCGAAGACACCGGCGCGCCCGGCCTCGTTCTCGGGCCTGGCCGATGTCTCCGTGAACGCGAGGACGGCGTGCGTGCTCGCCGGGTCCAGGACCAGCTCCTGACCGGTGGCGCGTGCGAGGTCCCAGCCGTGCAGGACGACCTCGTCGAGGGCGACCGCGCCCATCACCTCGGCGGGCATCGTGACGCCGCCCGCGGTCGCCATGCCGGTCCACGCGTCCGGGTCCTTCCAGGCAGCGGCGAGCGCTCGCAGCCGTTCCGGCAGCTCTCGGCGCCAGCCCGCGTCGAGGTGCTCGGCGGATGGGTCGGGGGGTCCGGCCTCGCCGCTTTCCGCCGGCGGCGTGGTCTTGGTCGCCGCCCACGTGAACGCCATGGACAGCCCCATCAGGTGGTCGAGCAGGGCGGCGACGCTGTAGTCCGGGCAGGGGGTAGGCCCGGCCAGATGGTCGTCGCGGACTCCGTGGAGCAGGCGGGCCACCTCTGTGGCGGCAGGGCTGAGGTCGAGGGTGGTGGTCATGACAGGGGCAGACCCGCCCCGTCCTCCGAACTCATCGCTGCGCCGGGCGGAAGCGCCCCGACCGGCGCGACGACCAGGCCGCCCTCCTCGCAGACCCAGTGCGGGTCCTCGCCGAGGTCCGGTGCCACGCGGAGCTCGTGCACCACGGGGTCGTCCTCGTCGTGGGGGATCTGGCACAGCGGCCAGCGACCGACAGCGTCGAGCAGGGCCTCCTGCACGTCCTGCGCCACCAGGCAGGTCACGAAGGCCGCGCCGTCCGGCCACTGGTCCACCCACCAGCGGCGGGCCGAGAGCACCTCGTCGACGACCGACACGCAGGCCGCCGTGTCGAGGCTGCACGACGCCAGGTCGCGCAGCACCCGCGCGCGGGCCTGCAGCAGGGCGTCGGTGACGGTGTCCATCGCCACTAGGACACCATCATGGGCATGGCGATCCTCGTCGACCCGCCGATCTGGCCGTTCCGGGGCCGGCTGTGGTGCCACCTCGTGAGCGACACGTCCTACGACGAGCTGCACGTCCTCGCCGATGCGCTGGGCATCCCCCGCCGCGGCTTCCAGGGCGACCACTACGACCTGCCGGCGGAGATGCGCGACGCCGCGATCGCGCTCGGCGCGCAGCCGGTGACCGGCCGCGAGCTCATCACCCGCCTGCGGGCATCGGGGCTGCGGCGACCGCACCGGCACTGACGGCCGCACCGCACTGACGACCGCACATGCACCAGTCCGCCCTGAGCGGACACCGATGCCGTCGTCGGCTCTCCGGTGCCACGCTACCCAGGTGCCCATCGTCCCCCGCCTCGTGGTCCGCGCCACCGACGAGTCCCACCGGGTCACGACTCTGGAGCTGTTCTTCGACCTGGTGTTCGTGTTCGCCCTCACCCAGGTCACCCAGCTGATGGCCGACGACCCGACAACGCGTGGCCTGCTGCGCGGCCTGGTGCTGCTGGCCCTGCTCTGGTTCGGCTGGTCGTCCTACGCGTGGCTGGGCAACCAGGCGCAGGCGGACGAGGGCCTGCTGCGGCTGGCGATGGTCGTCGCGATGGGAGCGATGTTCGTCGTCGCGCTGGCGATCCCGGAGGCGTTCGACGACTTGCCCGGCGGGCTCTTCGCGCCCTTCGTCCTCGCCGCCTGCTACGCCACCGTCCGCGGTGCGCACCTGGTGGTCTACCTCGTCGCGGCCGGCGACGACAGGGGGCTGCGGCACCGGTTGCTGATGACGGCGATCCCGACGAGTGTCGCGTGCTGCCTGCTGGTCGCGGGTGGTGCAGCAGGCCCGCCCTGGCAGTCGGTGCTGTGGGCGCTCGCCCTCGTCGTCGACTACGGCGGGGTGTGGCTCTCCGGCACCGAGGGCTGGCGGGTCAACAGCGCCGCCCACTTCGCCGAGCGGCACGGCCTGATCGTGATCGTGGCGCTCGGCGAGTCGATCGTCGCGATCGGTGTCGGCGTGGCCGACCAGGCGGTGACGGGTCCGGTCGTCCTGGCCGCGATGCTGGGGCTGGGCGTGTCGATCGCCATGTGGTGGGTCTACTTCGACGTGGTGGCACTGGTCGCCGAGCGGGTCCTCGCCCGCCTCGAGGGCGAGCCGCGCGCGCGGCTTGCCCGCGACTCGTACACCTACCTGCACTTCCCCATGCTGGTCGGCATCGTCTATCTGGCGCTCGGCATGAAGAAGGTGCTGACCTACGTCGCCGACCCCGGTCACCACCCGCTGTCGGAGTCGCTTCCGTGGGTCCCGGTCGTCGCGTTGTACGGCGGGGCGGTGCTGTACCTCGTCGCGCTCTCGGCGCTGCGCCGGCGCAACGTCGGCGGCTGGAACCGCCAGCGGCTGGTGGTGTCCGCAGCGTTGCTGGCGCTGCTCCCCGTGGCTGCTGCACTGCCCGCGCTGGCTGCCCTCGCGCTGCTGGCCGCCGTCCTGGTCGGCCTCATCGGCTACGAGGCGAGCTACCTCGGGGCGGCTCGCGACGCGGTCCGGCACTCCGGTCACTGAGTCAGCCGGGCCAGCTCCGCTCCCGCGTTCGCGCGCGCCGCGTCCTCCCACTCCTGCCGGCCGAATGCCGTGCGGAACAGCACGGGCCGGTCGAGCAGCGACCGCAGCACGGCGGCGCGACCACGCGCGAAGGTCTCGTCGTCGAGGTGGGCGTACTCGCGGCGCACTCCCTCGACGTACGACTCGTACCTGACGGCGGTGGCCGCCAGCACCGCGAGGTCCGCGTCGCACAGGACGGCGCCGTCGCGGTCGTCGGCCGCCACGTCGTGGGTCGCCGTCAGACGCACCAGCCGGGCAACGTCCGCCACCAGGTCGGCGTCCAGGCCGATGCCCTGCAGGACGGTGGTCGCCACCTCGGCGCTGCGCTCCTCGTTGTCCGGCGCCGTCGGGTCGTAGATCACGTCGTGGAACCAGGCCGCGAGCCGGACGGTGTCCGGCCGGTCGGCCTCCGGCTCGAGCAGGTCGACCCGGCGCAGGACCTCGTCCAGATGCGCCAGGTCGTGATAGGCGCGGTGCGACTCGGTCCAGCGGCGCAGCAGGTAGGCGCCGGCCCCCGCAACGTCTCCACGGGCGGCCACTCGGCGGGCGAGTGCCAGCCACGCCGGCGCGAGGTGTCTCATGCCGCCCGCTCGCCGAGCTCGACCGGGAGGGGACGGGCGTGCACGACCGTCAGCCCGGACACCGCCCGGGTCAGCACCACGTACAGCCTGCGCAGGCCCTGCCGCACGGACGGCTCGGCCGCCACGATGTCGGCCGGCTCGGCGACGACGACGCTGTCGAACTCCAGGCCCTTCGCCAGAGCCGCCGGGACGAGAGTCACCCGCGTCGTCTGCTCGTCCTCGCCGAGCAGGGAGTGCTCGACGTCCAGGCCGGCGGCGTACCGCGCGACGTCGGCGTCGGCGACGACCACTCCGACCGACCCCGGGTGGAGGAGCGCCGTGCGCACCGCCCCGGCCACGCCGGCCACGGCGTCTCCGGTGGGTACCAGGTCGAGGCGCCCGGGGTTCTCGCGCACCGACTCGGCGGCAGCGACGCCAGGCGCCATGTGCGGCAGCAGCCGGCTGGCCAGGTCGAGCACGGTGGCTGGCACCCGGTAGCCGCGACGCAGCACCTCGATCTGCCCGTCCGGCTTGCCGAGGTGGTGGAGCGTGGCGTCCCAGTCGGCGGTGGCCCACGGCGTCGTCCCCTGGGCGATGTCGCCGAGGACGGTCGCGGAGCCGGTCGTGCAGCGCCGGCCCACGGCCCGGAGCTGCATCGGCGAAAGGTCCTGCGCCTCGTCGAGCACGACGTGGGAGAGGCTGGGCTCGCGGTCGACCAGGTCGGCCGCCTCGTCGACCAGCACAGCGTCGGCGGCGGACCAGCGTGCTGTCTTCGGGCCCCGCGCCGGCCGGTCCCAGAGCAGCAGTGCCTGCTCGCGCTCGTCGAGGACCTCGGCAGCCGCGGCGGCCAAGGCGCCCGGGTCGCCCAGCAGCCGGAGCACCAGCCGTACCGGGTCGACGGCGGGCCACAGCGCGTCGACCGCCTTGCGGACCGCCGAGGACCGGGCAATCGCGTCCTGCACCCGGTCGTCCGGCGACTCGCCCGCCGCCTCCATCCGGGTCAGCACCGCGTGGGCGAGCCGCTGCGGGAGCATGGCCCGCGCCGCGCCGTAGCGCACGTCACGGCGGCGCAGCTCGTCCACGATCTCGGCCAGCTCGTACGCGGGGATGCGCCAGCGCCGGGACCCGCGCGGCAGCACCAGGGGCTCGGCGGGCGGCACCAGCCCGGCGTACACGGCGTTGCGCAGGACGCGGGCCAGTCGCGCGTCGCCCTTGAGTGTCGCCACCGCGGCGCTGTCCTCACCGCTGACGGTCACGCGAGCGCCGACGAGCTCCTCGAGCGTCACCTGACGGACGTCGACCTCGCCGAGTGCCGGCAGCACCGCGGAGATGTACGAGAGGAACGCCGAGTTCGGTCCGACGACGAGGACCCCGCCGCGGCGCAGCCGGTCGCGGAACGTGTAGAGCAGGTACGCCGCGCGGTGCAGCCCGACGGCCGTCTTGCCGGTGCCCGGGGCCCCCTGGACGCAGACCGTCTCCGCCACGTCAGCCCGCACGATGACGTCCTGCTCCGGCTGGATGGTTGCGACGATGTCGCGCATCGGGCCGACCCGCGGTCGCTCGATCTCGCCGGTGAGTATCGCGCTCCGACGGTCGCCCTCGGTGCGGTCGAGCAGGTGCTCGTCCTCGTACGCCGTGATCTCGCCGCGCTCGAACCCGAACCGACGACGCAGCGCTACGCCCATCGGGTCGCTCCGCGTCGCGCGGTAGAACGCCGTCGACACGTCAGCGCGCCAGTCGATGACCACCGGGTCGCCCGAGTCGTCGTGCACGTGCCGGCGACCGACGTAGTAGCGGTCGCCGTCGCTTGCGCCGGGTCGCTCGTCGTCCGGGACGAGGTCGAGCCGGCCGAAGAACAGCGGCGTCTCGTGGTCGTCTGCCAGCGCGAGGATCCGCCGGTGCAGCGACGCCGCGAGATACGCCTCGGACACGGCGTCGCCACCGCGGGCGTCGAGAGCGAGGGTGGCGTCACGCATGGAGCGCAGGTCGGCGCGAGCGGCTGCGAGGTACGCCCGCTCGGCGGCGAGGACGGGGGACGGCTGAGCAGGGCTCTCGTCGCTGTCGATGGCTGCCGGCACGGGGCGGAGAGGCTACTCCTCGACGGCGGCCGCCACCAGCGCCCGGCGCAGCCGCACCAGCCGGACGTGCAGGAGCGTGGGGGAGGTCGGCGTCGTCGCGAACACCAGTCTGGCCACGAGCGCCTGCGCCCGTCGCAGGTCGGCGTCCGGATCGTCGGTGTGCCGCGGCGTGGTTGGCGCCGGCGCGAGCGCGGGCCGGCCAAGGGCGGCGAGCAGCGACGCGAGCGCGGAGTCCACCTCGGCCACGGCAGCGGCCGGCTGGCCCAGCGTGCTCGCCCGCAGCGCGTCGGTCACCCGCCACCAGACAGGGAACGGCACGGGGTCCTCGGTGCCCTTGCGGATCAGGGCACCGGCCACCAGGTGCTCGGCGAGACGACCGGCGACCCCGTCATGGGCAGGGCCTGCCGGGGTGCCTGTCGTGGTCCAGAGCGTGGTCGACATCGTGCTCACGGCTGCTCCTCGGGTCGGTCCGACGGCTGGTCACGAGCCACCGTGCCGACGCTCCCTGGCAGCCCGCTGGCAGCGTCCTGCGCGCCTCCTGCGAGCGCGACATGCCGAAGTGGACCGGCTCGCGTCGGCGATCCCCGCCCCCGAGCCGGTCCACTTGGGGGTCACGGGAGGTCGTTGGCCTCGGCGACGGCGATGCCGGCGAGCGCGGCGTGCAGGTAGGGCGGGTACGAGCGGTCGCCAGTGGTCAGCAGGTCGGCGACCATCAGTGGGGCGTGCCGGGCGACGTCGAGCGGTGTCACCGGCACTGACTCGTCCTCCTGCGGGTGCAGGCCCAGCGCACCGCTGAGCACCAGCACCAGTGCGTTGACGTCGACCTCCGGGAACCAGCCGGCGGCCGAGCGGACACATCGCAGGATCACATCCTGCGCGTCGTCGCTCGAGAGCCCGTCGGGGTGCAGGGCCTCCAGGAGCGAGCGCAGCACGGCGCCCAGCACCAGGCCGACCTGTTCGGCGTCGAGCCCGGCCAGCCGCTCGGTCGCGCGCAGGAAGTCGTCGCGGTCAGCCGACAACGCCGCGGCGACGGCCGACGCCGAGCAGTCGGCGAGCAGCCGGACCCGGACCGGGTACGTCGGCACCGCTAGCTGGCGTCGAGACTGGGCAGGTCGTCAGCGTCGACGATGCGGTAGGCGTAGCCCTGCTCGGCGAGGAACCTCTGCCGGTGCGCGGCAAAGTCCTGGTCCACGGTGTCCCGTGCAGTGACGGCGTAGAACCGGGCGGTCCGCCCGTCGACCTTGGGGCGCAGGATCCGGCCGAGCCGCTGCGCCTCCTCCTGCCGCGAGCCGAACGTGCCGGACACCTGGATCGCCACCGCAGCCTCCGGCAGGTCGATCGAGAAGTTCGCGACCTTCGAGACCACCAGCAGGGAGATCTCGCCGACGCGGAACGCCTGGAACAGCCGCTCCCGCTCCTTGACCGTCGTCTCGCCCTTGATGACCGGCGCCTCGAGCCGCTCGCCGAGGTCGTCGAGCTGGTCGAGGTACTGCCCGATCACCAGCACCTGGTCGGCGCGGTGCCGCTCCACCAGCGACTCGACCACGCGGGTCTTGGTCGCGGTGGTGGACGCGAACCGGTAGCGGTCCTCGGGCTCGGCGACCGCGTAGGCCAGCCGCTCCGACTCCGAGAGCGTCACCCGCACCTCGACGCAGTCGGCCGGCGCGATGTAGCCCTGGGCCTCGATGTCCTTCCACGGCGAGTCGTAGCGCTTCGGCCCGATCAGCGAGAACACATCTCCCTCCCGGCCGTCCTCGCGCACCAGCGTCGCCGTCAGGCCGAGCCGCCGCCGGGCCTGCAGGTCGGCGGTCATCCGGAAGATCGGCGCCGGCAGCAGGTGCACCTCGTCGTAGACGACGAGGCCCCAGTCGCGGGCGTCGAGCAGCTCGAGGTGGGTGTAGACGCCCTTCCGACGCGTGGTCATCACCTGGTACGTCGCGATGGTGACCGGCCGCACCTCCTTGCGCGACCCGGAGTACTCACCGATCTCGTCCTCGGTCAGCGTCGTGCGCTTGAGCAGCTCGTGGCGCCACTGGCGGGCGGCCACGGTGTTGGTCACCAGGATCAGCGTGGTCGCCTTGGCCTCGGCCATCGCAGCGGCGCCGACAATCGTCTTGCCGGCCCCGCACGGCAGCACGACCACACCGGACCCGCCGTGCCAGAAGCCCGCCACGGCCTCCCGCTGGTAGGGCCGCATCTCCCAGCCGTCCTGGACGAGGTCGATGGCATGGGCCTCGCCGTCGACGTAGCCGGCGAGGTCCTCGGCCGGCCAGCCGAGCTTGAGCAGCACCTGCTTGAGGTGGCCTCGCTCGGAGGCGTGGACGGCGACCGTGTCCGGGTCCACCCGCTCGCCCATCAGCGGGGCGACCTTCTTCGACCGGATGACCTCCTCCAGCACGGCCCGGTCGGTCGTGACCAGGACGAGCCCGTGGACGGGGTGCTTCTCGAGTCGCAGCCGGCCGTACCGCGCCATGGTCTCCGCGACGTCCACGAGGAGCGCGTGCGGCACCGCGTAGCGGCTGAATCGGAGCAAGACGTCGACGACCTGCTCGGCGTCGTGCCCGGCCGCGCGCGCGTTCCAGAGCCCCAGCGGCGTCAGCCGGTAGGTGTGCACGTGCTCCGGCGATCGCTCCAGCTCGGCGAACGGTGCGATCTCCCGACGGCACTCGTCGGCGAGGTCGTGGTCGACCTCGAGCAGGAGCGTCTTGTCGGACTGCACGATCAGCGGGCCATCGGTCACCGGCTCATTGTCCCTTGCCCGCCGACACTCTGCCGCCCGCTGCTTCCCGGCCCTCCATGATCCAGGCGCCAGCGGAGCCCCCGGAGGGGCCGCCGCGGCACCTGGATCACCCGGGGTGGTGGCCGGGGGGTGTGGCCGGGGGAGTGTGGCCGGGAGTATGGCGGGGGCGCGGGTAGTGGGGGGTCAGGTCTGGTCGCGGCGCCGCAGCACCACGACGGCCAGCGCGGCGATCGCGACGGCGTACGAGGTGAGCAGCAGGCCGCCCTGCCACGGCGGGAGCAGGTCGTCCGGGCCGGCGCCGGAGCCGTCGCCGAGTCCGGCGAAGGCGGTCGCGGCGCCACCGGGCAGCCACTTGTTCGCCTCCGGGTCGCCGAGCACGACCGGGACGAGGCGCTCTACGACGAACCACCACAGCAAGGCCAGCGTCAGGGCAGCGGCCTGGTTGCGCAGGAGCAGGCCGAGGGCGACGCCGACCGTCCCGAAGAGGACCCCGGTGGCGACCAGGACGAGCAGTCCCGTCGGGACCGGCCCCCAGTCGATGGCGGGGGCGTCCTGCCCTGCGAGCAGCGGCAGCCCGACGGCTGCCGACACGGCGGCGGTCGCCACCGCGAGCAGCGCGCCGGCCAGACCGACGGCGCTGAGCTTGGCCATGGCGACCCGGCCGCGGTGCGGCTGGGCGAGCAGCGTGGTGACGATCGTGCCGTGGCGGTACTCCCCGGCCGCGGTGAGCACGCCCAGCAGGAGCATCGCGAAGCCCAGCACACCGGTGGGCGCGCGGACGATGTGCTGGAAGGCGTCCTCGTCCAGCGGCGCGTTCTGGCCGGTGCCGGCCAGCAGGACGTTCGCGACGGCCAGCGCGGCCCCGAGCCCGAGCACGGCCAGGGCGGCGAAGCCGGTGCTGCGGGTGGCGCGGAGCTTGCGGGTCTCGGCGGCGAGTGCGGTGCTCATGGTCATGGTCCTTTCGTACGTCAGGAGGTGAGGTCGAGGAACAGGTCCTCGAGGTCCCTGTGCCGGGACCCGGCCAGCAGGTCTGCCATCGGGCCGGCGGTGACGAGCCGGCCGCGGCTGATGATCACGACGTCGTCGACGCTCTGGGCGAGCTCGGCCAGCACGTGGCTGGAGACCAGGACGGTGCGGCCCTCGTCGGCGAGGCGGCGCAGGAAGCCGCGCAGCCAGCGCATGCCCTCCGGGTCGAGCCCGTTGGACGGCTCGTCGAGGACCAGGGTCTCCGGGTCGCCCAGGAGGGCGGCGGCGAGCGCCAGGCGCTGTCGCATACCCATCGAGTAGCCGCCGACCCGGCGGCGGGCAGCGTCGGCGAGGCCGACCGCCTCGAGGACCTCCTCCACCCGGCTGTGGGGGACGCCGGTGGCCGCGCCGATGACGCGCAACGCGCTGCGGCCGCGGTGACCCGGGTGGAACACGGCCGGGTCGAGCAGGGCGCCCACGGTCCGCGCCGGGTGGGGCAGGTGCTCGTAGCGGACCCCGTCGAAGGTCGCGCCACCCTCGGTCGGTCGGACCAGGCCGAGCAGCATGCGCATCGTCGTCGACTTGCCGGCTCCGTTGGGCCCGAGGAACCCGGTCACGGCGCCCGGTCGGACGTCGACGGTGAGGTGGTCGACGGCGGTCACGTCGCGGTACCGCTTCGTCAGTCCGTTCAGCTGGATCGATGTCATGCACCGACGATGCGGTCGCGGGGGTGGGCGGGTCGTCGGCCGCCGGAGGGCACCTCGTCGTCGGCCGTGCGGCCGACGGCTACATCCTGAGATGTACGTCGATCAGCTGGAGCTCGGCCGCACCAGCCCGGTCTCGTAGGCGATGGCCACCAGCTGCGCGCGGTCGCGGGCTCCGAGCTTGGTGAGGATCCGGCTGACGTGCGTCTTGGTGGTGGCCGGGCTGAGGAAGAGCCGGCCCGAGATCTCGGCGTTGGACAGCCCCTCCGCGACCAGCACCAGCACCTCGGTCTCCCGTGGCGTGAGCTCGGCGAGCCGGGCACCTGCCTCACCCGCCACTGGTCGTCGGGCGAGCTCGGCGAGCAGCCGTCGGGTGACGGCGGGCGCGATCACCGCGTCGCCGGCCGCGCACGACCGGATGGCGTCGAGGAGCACGGCGGGCGTGACGTCCTTGAGCAGGAAGCCGCTAGCGCCGGCGCGGACGGCGGCATACACGTTCTCGTCCTCGTCGAAGGTGGTGAGGACGACGACCTTGACCGAGGCGGTCTCGGGGTCCGAGCAGATGCGTAGGGTGGCCTCGATGCCGTCCATCTCGGGCATCCGCACGTCCATCAGCAGGACGTCGGGCAGGGTCCGGCGGGCCAACGCCACGGCCTGCGTGCCGGTCGAGGCCTCGCCCACCACCTCGAGGTCGTCCAC
>DASVED010000039.1:0-10218 GCA_036380775.1 Actinomycetes bacterium | reverse complement strand
AAGCCCGCCGGCGACGACCTGCGCGAGGGCAAGCGCACGGTGCTCGTCGCGGTGACCCTCGAGCGCTGCTCGCCGGCTCAGGCGGGGCTCGTCCGGCGCAGCCTCGGTGACCCGCACCTCGACGTCGAGGGCGTCGGGCGGCTGCGCGAGGTGATGACCGACAGCGGCGCGCTCGACGTCGTGGAGGGGATGATCAGCGACCTGTCGGGGCAGGCCCTCGCCTCGCTGGACGGGGTCGCGCCGCCGGCCCGGGAGGTGCTCGGGCAGCTGGTGGCCGCGGCCACCGCGCGCTCCCAGTGAGGCAGGTGTCCGGGCCGACCGACCACGTGGTCGTGGTCGGGGCGGGTCTCGGCGGTCTGTCGGCGGCACTGCGGCTGGCGGGTGCCGGTCGGTCGGTGACGGTGCTGGAGCGGGAGCCGGTGCCCGGCGGGCGGGCCGGTGTGCTGACCGACGGCGGCTACACGTTCGACACCGGGCCGACGGTGCTGACGATGCCGGACCTGATCGCCGACGCCCTGGACTGCGTGGGCGAGTCGATGGAGGACTGGCTGACGCTCGACCCGGTGGTGCCGCTGTATCGGGCGCGGTTCGCCGACGGGTCGTCCTTGGACGTGCACTCGTCGGTCGACGCGATGGCCGACGAGGTGGCCCGGGTGTGCGGGGCGCGCGAGGCGGACGGCTACCGGCGGTTCGTCGGCTTCGTGTCGGAGCTGTACCGGCTGCAGATGCGCGACTTCATCGACCGCAACATCGACTCGCCGCTGTCGCTGGTGCGGCCATCGCTGGCGCGGCTGGCGGCCCTGGGCGGGTTCCGCCGGATGGCGCCGAAGGTGGGTTCGTACCTGCGCGACGAGCGGACGCAGCGGGTGTTCTCGTTCCAGGCGATGTACGCCGGCCTGTCGCCGTACGACGCCCTCGCGATCTACGCCGTGATCGGGTACATGGACTCGGTCGCCGGCGTGTACTTCCCCCGTGGCGGGATGCACGCGGTGCCGCGGGCACTGGCGGGCGCGGCCGAGAAGCACGGCGTGGTGCTGCGCTACGGCGAGACGGTGACCCGGGTCGAGACGCGCGGCGGGCGGGCGGTTGCGGTGCACACGGCGGCCGGGGACCGGGTCGAGTGCGACGCGGTGGTGCTGAACCCCGACCTTCCGGTGGCTCGGCGGCTGGTCGGGGCGCCGGTGCGGCGGCGGCTGCAGTACTCCCCGTCCTGCTTCCTGCTGCTGACCGGGTCGTCGGCGACGTACCCGGGGAACGCGCACCACACGATCTCCTTCGGCCACGCCTGGCGGGAGGTGTTCGACGAGATCCTCGGCGGCCGGCTGATGAGCGACCCGTCGTTCCTCGTGACGTCGCCGACGGCCTCGGACCCGGCGCTGGCGCCGGCGGATCGCTCGTCGTACTACGTGCTGTTCCCGACCCCGAACCTCGACGCGCCGATCGACTGGCGGTCGGAACGACCGCGCTATCTCGACCGGGTGGTGTCAACGCTGGAGTCGCGGGGATGGACCGGCTTCGGAGCGAGCATCGAGGTGGCGCACACGACCACGCCGCTGGACTGGGAGGCGCGCGGGATGGAGCGAGGGACGCCGTTCGCGGCCGCGCACACGTTCGGCCAGACCGGGCCGTTCCGGCCGCGGAACACCTGGGGCGAGAACGTGGTGTTCGCCGGCTCGGGCACCCAGCCGGGGGTGGGCGTGCCGATGGTGCTGGTCTCCGGCCGGCTCGCCGCCGAGCGCATCCTCGGCCCGGACCCCACCTACCGCTCCCGCGCCTGGTTGTGACGCCGATGACGCCCCGCCGCGACGTGTCCACCGCTGACTCCCCGACACAACCGGGGCCTGCGGAGCGGATGCGCCAGGGTCTGCGCCTCACCGGTCACCTCGGCACCGGTTGTGTCGGTGGGTCAGACCCGGCCCCGGCCATGCACCTCCACGACCGTGGCGACGGTCTCCGGCAGTCGGTGCATCACGTCCTCGTAGGTGAACCGCAGCAGCGCGTACCCGCGCACGGCCAACGCGTTGGACCGAGCCCGGTCCGCTCGGTACTGAGCCCGCTCCGAGTGGTAGGCGAATCCGTCCACCTCGATCACCAGCCAGCCACCGATGACCAGGTCGACCCGGCCGACCCCCGCGATCAGCACCTGGCAGTCGACGCGAAGGCCCGCCTGACGAAGAGCGAGCCGCAGGACCGACTCGATCACCGACCCGGACCGCCCGTCGACCAGGTCGAGTCGTCGCCTGGCCTCCACGGAGCCCGGCCCCTGCAGCCTCGACCGCACAGCCGACAGCCGGACCTGCCGCTGGCGAACAGCGCAGTCGAGAGCCACCACCGCCTCCACAGTCGGCAGGCAGCGGACGAGGGTCAGCAGCGCTCCAAGTACCGGAACGACGATCCCCCGGCCCAGGGTGTCGGCCCGATGGATCACTGCCTCGTCCGTCCGCGACGGCCGATTCCGTGGAACGGCAATGTGCGGCTTCAGCGGCCGGCTCAGCACATCGATGCCGTACCGAGTCGCCGCCGAGCAGCAGGTCAGCCGCCCACGCAGCCGCGCCGCAAGAAGGACGTCCGGGTCAGCCTCGGGCAGCCAGTAGGTGCCGTCCTTGTCGGTGCGGACCGTCCCTCGGCGCACTGCCCCTCGCAACTCGCCGTCCGACACCCCGGCCGCCATGAGCGTCGACCACCACGACGCACCGAGGCTGGCGACCAGGGCTGCCACCGGATCCATGAGCCGACCGTGGCGGCCCGGACCGCCGCCGTTCGCGGTCGTAAGCCGAACTGTGGACACCTGCGGCTTCTGTGGATGCCGGCTCGTCGCCGACCCCGCGACACATTCGGGGCTCTGGTGCACTCCTGTGAAGGTTCGGCCGCCACAGGAGCCTCACCCGCCGCGGTTGTGTCGGGGAGTCAGCCGGCAGGCGGCTCGGACGCTGATTGGCGGACCGTCGGGTGAGCGGGCGGGAGCTGGACGCGGCAGGGATCACCGAGCCGTCGCTGCGCGCGGCCTACGAGCAGTGCCGGCGGCTCAACATGACCCATGGCCGGACGTACTACCTCTCGACGCTGCTGCTGCCGCCGGCCAAGCGCCCGCACGTCCACGCGCTGTACGCCCTGGCCCGCTACGCCGACGAGCTGGTCGACGACCTGGACAGCCCGGACGTCGACGAGCTGGTCGCGTTCAGCGACCGGTTCCTGCACGACCTCCGAGCGGGCGACAGCGACCACCCGGTCAGCCGGGCCGCGATCCACACAACCCGCACCTGGCACATCCCCGTCGACACCTTCGAGGCCTTCCTCGAGTCGATGCGGATGGACATCAGCGTCACCGGCTATGCCACCTATGCCGACCTCGAGCACTACATGTACGGCTCGGCCGCCGTCATCGGGCTGCAGATGGTGCCGATCCTGGAACCCCTCCCCGGCGCCGGCGCCGAGGCCGCTGCCCGCGCACGCACCCTCGGCGAGGCGTTCCAGCTGTCCAACTTCCTGCGCGACGTCGCCGAGGACCTGCGCCGCGGCCGGGTCTACCTCCCGCAGGAGGATCTCGACCGGTTCGGCGTCAGCCTGGCGGACCTCGCACCCGGACCCACGCCGCCGCACGTCGTGGACCTGCTCCGCTTCGAGATCGCCAGGACCAGACGCCTGTACGCCGCTGCCCGACCCGGCATCGACCTCCTGCACCCGACGAGCAGGGACTGCCTCCGCACCGCCTTCACGCTCTACTCCGGCATCCTCGACGCGATCGAGCAGGCCGACTACCAGGTGCTGGACCGGCGCGTGGCCGTCCCGCTCCCCCGGCGGCTGGCTGTCGCGGTGCCCGCACTGGTCAGGGCGCGCCGGAGCCGCGACGTCCGGAGCGAGGCACGAGCGTAGGCGGAGCGCGACAATCCGGAACCGGAGCCGCGACGTCCGGAGCGAGGCACGAGCGTAGGCGGAGCGCGAAGCCGCGACGTCCGGAGTGCGACAGTCAGGAATCGGACGCGGTCGGCCTGAGCGACATGCGCCGTCCCCAGAACACCCACCACGCCGTCGTCTGCACCACCAGCGAGAAGCCGAACAGCAGGTCCTCGACCGGCGCGAAGACCAGCCGCCAGCCGAGGATCGCCGAGTCGGCGTAGGTGACGATGTCGCGGCCGGTCAGCCAGCCGTTCGTCAGCAGCTGGAACGCCACGACGATGGCGTAGGAGACCCAGAACACCCGCCGGGTCACCACCCGGGTCCGCAGCACCACCAGGTCGAGCAGCAACGCCCCCGCCACGCCCACCAGCGCGAGCCCGGTGTAGCTCACTCGTCACCCGCCGGCCAGCCCCGCACCTTCCGGACCGCCTCGAACGACAACAGCGCGCAGGTCGGCACGACGACGAAGAACAGCAGCTCCTCGACCGGCACGTCACCCGGCAAGAGCAACCCGGTCGTCTGCGACTCGTCGAAGTCCCAGTGCCCGGCTGCGACGGCGTAGAGGTCCCAGACCAGGAACACCGCGACGACGGGCAACAGGGTCAGCAGCAGCCGCCGCCACTGGCGGTAGACCCGCACCCCGAGCCATACCTCGAGCGGCAGCGTGCCAAGCAGGCAGAACGCCAGCACCGCGACGTACGCCAGGTGTCGCACTAGAACCCGAGGGCCTGCGCGCGCCGCTTGACCTCCGTGCCCCGGTTCTCGACCAGGGCCTGCACCGGCGAGCCGGGGAGGTCGTCGTCGGTGTAGAGCCAGCGCAGTGCCTCGTCATCGCCGAAACGGGCGTCCTTGAGCAGCGTGAGAGTCCCCGGCAGTCCCTTGAGGATCCGGCCGTCCTGCACGAAGTCGGCCGGCACCATCAGCGCGTTGTTCTCCCCGCGGCGCACGGCGATCAGCTGCCGGTCGCCGACCAGCTGACGGATGCGGTTCGGTCCGACACCGAGCAGGTCGGCCGCCTCGGGCAGGGTCAGCCACGCGGGCACGAGCATCTCGTAGGCGTCGGCGTGGGTCTGGTCGGCCTCGGATCGTTGTTCGCTCACCCGGGCCAGCCTGCCATGTGAGACAGGGCGCCACCGTTAGGGTCCGTCGGCATGGACGCCATGGGTGACGCCGACGAGCTCGAGGACGACGAGGACCTGCCCCAGCAGCACGAAGCATTCCTCACCCCGGAAGCGCGGGCGTTCATCGGCGCCGGTCTGGTGCTGACGAGCTTGCTAGGCACCGGCCTCTTCCAGTTCTTCAGCTTCTTCGTCATCAACGACGGCGGCGACTCGGAGCGATGGCGTCAGTACCTGAGCTACGCCGGGCCGAGCGGCGTCCTGGCGGCGGCAGGCGCGATCGTCGGCGGGCCGGTGCTCCGGGCGGTGACGGGCGCGTCAGTACGCGGCCTCGCAGCTGCGGCGGTCGTCGTCGGAACCGTGATCACCCTTGCCGTCGTCGCCGGGCTGATCATCGTGACAACGGTCGACAGCGGCCCGACCTTCTAGACCGCCGCGACCTTCACGGCGACCGCCGGGTCGGCCAGCAGACCGGCGTCGACGACCGCGTCACGCTCCATCAGGTGCCGGGCCTGCACCAGGTCGCGCGGCCGGTCCACGGTCAGCGCCGCGACCAGCCGGTCACCGGCCAGCCAGAAGGCCGCCCAGCGCTCGCCGTCCTCGCGCCACACCACGCGGTCACCGGCCGGGTGGTGCCCCGCGTACTGCACCATCCGCCCCCACTGCTCGGACCAGAAGTAGGGCACCGGGTCCCACACCTCGTCGCCTCCGAGCGCGTTGGCCGCGGCGACGGTCGGCCCGCGCAGGGCGTTGTCCCAGTGCTCGACGTGCATGCGTACGTCGTAACGGCGCGACGGCCAGGCGGCACAGTCGCCGACCGCGAGCACGGACGGCACTGACGTCCGCAGCCCGCGGTCCACCGCCACGGCACCGCCGGCTGTCAGGTCAACCCCGGGCACACCCACCGGACGGGCACCGACTCCCAGCAGCACCACGTCGGCGGTCACCCGGTCGCCGCCGACCAGGTGCACCGCGTCCGACTCCACCGCGTCGACCAGCGCACCCAGCCGCAGGTCCACGTCCGACCACCACGGCAGCATCCGCGAGCCGGCTTCTGCCGGCAGCGCCCCGGCCAGCGGAGTCGCCAGCCCCTCCACCACCGTCACCTGCGCGCCGGCCTTGACCGCCGCCGTGGCGACCTCGGCGCCGATCCATCCCGCGCCGACGATCACCAGCCGGACACCGGGCCGCAACGCCTCGCGCAGCCGCATCGAGTCGGCGTGCCTCCGCAGGGTCAGCGCCGAGTCGGCGCCCGGCAGCCGCCGGGGCTCCGCGCCGGTGGCCAGCACCAGCGCGTCGAACCCCAGCTCGCCGTCGTCGGTCGTCACGGCGCCCTCACGGAGGGCGTGCGCGCGGGTCGAGAGCCGGGCGTCGACGCCGAGCTCACCCCAGTCGGCGTCCAGGGTCGAGTCGTCGGCGGCGCCCGTCAGCACCTGCTTCGACAGCGGCGGCCGGTCGTACGGCGGCACCCCCTCGGCCCCCAGGAGGGTCAGCTGTCCCGCGTACCCCTGCGCGCGCAGCGCCACGACCGTCTGCAGCCCGGCCAGCCCGGCGCCCGCGACGACGATCCGCTCGGCAGCCACCTCGCTAGGGTCCCAGGCGATGTTCACCGACCGCACAGCCCTCCAGACGGCCGCCTACGCCGAGCAGGGCCCGCTGGCGGCGCGGCTGGCGATCTACCGCTGGCAGCGCAACCCGGTGGACCTGCAGGGCCTGGCGCTCGCGGCGCTAGCGGGGGTCAGCGGGACAGTGCTCGACGCGGGCTGCGGCCTCGGGACGTACGTCGCCAGGCTGCGGCGCGAGCGCCCCGACCTACGGGTGCTGCCGCTGGACCTGTCGGCCGGGATGCGACCCGCGGTGGTCGGAGACATCCAGGCACTGCCGCTCGCGGATGCGTCGGTTGGGGGTGCGCTGGCGATGCACATGCTCTACCACGTGCCGGACATCCCGGTCGCGGTGCACGAGCTGCGCCGGGTGGTGCAGCCGGGCGGAGTGCTGGTGGTCAGCACGAACGGCGTCGACGACAAGCTCGAGGTGGGCAACCTGATCGCCGCCGCCGTACGTGACCTGACCGGGTCCGTGATCGAGCCGCCGGACAGCGACGGGCGGTTCACGCCGGAGGACGCCGGAGTGCTGCGGGCCGAGTTCGGCACGGTCGAGGTCGCGGTGTACGACCGCGAGGTCGTGGTGTCGGCGGCTGAGCCGGTGGTGGCTTTCGTCGACAGCATGCGGGCGCTGACCGGCGCGGTGTTGCCGGCCGAGGTGCCGTGGGACGCGTTCCTCGACGCGGTCCGGTTACGGGTATCCGCCGAGGTCGAGCGGCACGGTGCCTGGACGATGCGCAGCCAGGTCGGCATCCTCACCTGCCGCTGAGCGGATCGGCTGATGGCGTCCCCCGCTGTTCCCTGGACCCCTGCTGATCCCTGGACACAACCGGTACCCCTGTCGACCTGCGTGGTCCAGCGCTCGACACATCTGCACCAGCCGACCCAGTTGTGTCGGGGGGTCGGAGGTCCAGGTCGGATCAGGCAGCGGGGGCGTACCCGGCCAGGCTGAATGACACGGGTGTAGTACCACGATGGGGTAACAAATGCCCCACAGGTCACACCAGTCACATCAGTCACGGCAGTATCAGCAGCCGCGCGTCCGCTCCTGCCCAGGACGTCCCACCGACCCCGACGCAGAAGGACCTCCCGGCGATGACCCTTCCCCCTCGCCCGTCCGACCGCCCGTCCGACCGCCCGACCGCTCCACCCACACCTCGCCGCACCTCCCGCGGCCGCCGACTCGGCCGGCTGGCGAAGGTGATCGGCACGCCCCTGCTGGTGGCCGGCCTGGTCACCGCGGGCTCCCCCGGCTGGGGGCTCTACACGATCCGCCAGGGCGACACGCTCAGCGACATCGCGGCGAGGTACGACACCACGGTGGCCCGGCTGGTGCAGGTCAACCGGCTGCCCGGCAACGGCAACCTGATCTTCGCCGGCAGCACACTCAAGGTCCCCGGCGGCGGCGGGTCGTCCAGCAGCGGCGGCGGGCGCTCCCACCTGGTGGTCGTCGGCGACACGCTGTCCGAGATCGCCACCCGGTACGGCGTCTCGCAGACCGCGCTGGCCCGCGCCAACGGCATCGGTGCCTCCAACGTGGTGATGCTCGGCGCGACGCTGCGGATCCCCGGCGGCTCCGGCTCGACCGGCGGCGGCCCGACCAGCTCCTCCAGCGCGAACACGTTCGCCGGCCGTACGTACGCCGACTCGGTCGTCAACGCCGCCTCGGCGAACCGCAACCGGCTGGCGCGGCGCAGCGTGCCCTCCCGCGAGGGGATGCGCGACATCATCGCCTCGACCGCCCGGGCCAACGGGGTGGACCCGGCGCTGGCGCTGGCCGTGAGCTACCAGGAGTCCGGCTGGAACCAGCGGGCGGTCTCTGTGGCCAACGCGGTCGGCGCGATGCAGGTGATCCCCACCACGACGGACTGGATCTCCGGGGTCGTCGGGCGCCGGCTGAACCCGCTGTCCCCGCGGGACAACGCCACCACCGGCGTGGTCCTGCTCAAGATCCTCACCCAGTCGGCGAGCAGCGAGCGGCAGGCCGTGGCGGGCTACTACCAGGGGCTCCGGTCGGTGCGGGAGCGCGGGATGTACCCCGACACCAAGCGGTATGTGGCGAACGTCATGGCGCTCAAGGCACGCCTCGGGTGAGCGGGCGCCGCGCGTCCGAATCGGGTCCTGGCACCTTTCACCCGTAGAATCCCCGCGTGGACACGACCGTCAAGGACCTACTCGTCGGGCGCGTGCTCGACGGGAGGTACCGCGTCGGGGCCCGCCTGGCGCGTGGCGGCATGGCCACGGTGTACGAGGCCCACGACAGCCGGCTGGACCGGATCATCGCCCTGAAGGTGATGCACCCGAGCCTGGCGGACGACGAGGAGTTCGTCTCCCGGTTCATCCGCGAGGCCCACTCCGCGGCCAGGCTGTCCCACCCCAACGTGGTCGCGGTCTACGACCAGGGCGCCGACCAGGGGCACGTCTTCCTCGCGATGGAGCTCGTCCGCGGCCGGACGCTGCGCGACCTGATCCGCGAGAGCGGCCACCTGAGCCCCCGGCAGGCCCTCGAGGTGCTCGAGCCGGTGCTCGCGGCCCTCGGCGCAGCCCACCAGGCCGGCATCGTGCACCGCGACGTCAAGCCGGAGAACGTCCTGATCTCCGACGACAACCGGATCAAGGTGGCCGACTTCGGGCTGGCCCGCGCGGTGAGCGGCAACAACAGCCACACCACCGCCAGCGGCATCCTCATGGGCACAGTCGCCTACCTCTCCCCCGAGCAGGTGGAGAAGGGCCACGCCGACCCGCGCTCCGACGTCTACGCCGCCGGCATCCTGCTCTACGAGATGCTGACCGGGCTCAAGCCCTACGACGGCGAGACGGCCATCCAGGTGGCCTACCGACACGTGCACGACGACGTCCCGGCGCCGTCGACCCTGGTGCCGAACCTGCCGGCCGAGCTCGACGCCCTGGTGGCCCGGGCCACCAACCGCGACCCCGACAAGCGGCCCGACGACGCCCGCCGGATGCTCGCCGAGACGACCGCCGCGCGGCGGATGCTCTCCGAGGGCGAGCTCGACAGCCTCGGGCCGGCGCTGTCCGCGATCCCGACGACCTCGGACAAGACGCTCGTGGTCGACCTGCGCAACCAGGGGCCCCAGCCGGGGGCGCGCCGCGGCGACACCGGCCCGCTCGGCGCCGCCGGCGGGCCGACCGGCCCGCGCCTCCGTCGCAGCAAGGGACCGATCGCGCTGCTGCTCATCCTGCTGCTGACGCTCGGGCTCTCCGGGTTCGCCTGGTTCTACGCCGCGGTGCTGTCCAAGACCACCACGCCCAGCCTGTTGAAGCTCACCCAGTCCCAGGCAGCGGAGAAGGCCGGGCGGGAAGGTCTGGACACCAAGCTCGGCAAGCCCGAGTACAGCGAGACCATCCCCGCCGGTCTGGTCCTCGACACCGACCCCAGACCCGGCGCCAGCATCGACAAGGACGGCACCGTCTCGCTGATCCTGTCGCGCGGCCCCGAGCGCTACGCGGTGCCGGACGTCCTCGGCGAGCAGGAGGAGCAGGCTCGCCAGATGCTCGACGAGCACTTCACGATCGCCGGTTCGGAGCGCCGCTACAGCGACAAGATCGAGCGCGGCTCGGTCATCTCGGTGGACCCC
>DASVED010000038.1:0-6664 GCA_036380775.1 Actinomycetes bacterium | reverse complement strand
CGCCCAGCGGCGGGACGCCATCGAAGGCGGCATGGAGCGCGCCAAGGCCGCCGAGGAGGAGGCGAAGGAGACGCTCGCGCAGTACCGCGAGCAGCTCGCCGACGCGCGGCACGAGGCGGCCCGGCTGCGGGAGGACGCCCGGGAGCAGGGTGCCCAGATCATCGCCGAGATGCGCGAGCAGGCCCAGGCGGAGGCCCGCCGCATCGCCGAGCAGGCCCACCAGCAGATCGAGGCGGACAAGGCGCAGGCGATCAACCAGCTGCGCACCCAGGTCGGGTCGCTCGCGGTCGACCTCGCGAGCCGCATCGTGGGTGAGTCCTTGGAGGAGGACGCGCGGGAGCGTCGCGTCGTCGACCGTTTCCTCGAGGCGCTCGAGACCCGGGCAGACGCGACGGACCGGGCATGACCGGAGGCCCGATGCAGGGTGCGAGCCGCGGGTCCCTCGCGGCCGCCCGGGACACCCTGGGCGCACTCCTGCGCTCCCGCGACACCGACCTGGCCGCCCTGGCGGACGAGCTCTTCGAGGTCACCGGTGTCCTGGACCGCGAGCGTGGCCTGCGCCGGGCGCTCACCGACCCCTCGCGCAGCGGGGACGACCGGGCCGCCCTGGCCCGGGCCGTGTTCGGCGACCGGGTCGGCGCTGCCGCGGTGGACGTCCTGGTGTGGGCAGTAAGGGCCCGCTGGTCCTCGCCGCGCGAGCTGGTCGACGCGCTGGAGCTGCTGGCGGTGGAGGCCCAGGTGGCCGCCGCCGATCGGGCCGGCCACCTCGACGCCGTCGAGGACGAGCTGTTCCGCACGGCGCGGATCGTCGCCGGGACGCCGGAGCTGCGCTCCGCGCTCGCCGACCTGTCCGCACCGGTTGCCAACCGGGCGGCGCTGATCGAGGACCTTCTCGCCGACCAGGTGCACGATGAGACCCTGCGACTGGTGCGCCGGGCGGTGGTCGCTCCCCGCGGGCGGACGTTCGACCGCACCCTGGAGCAGTACGCCCAGGTGGCGGCCGACCTGCGCAGCCGGCTGGTCGCCACCGTGACCGCGAGCGTCCCGCTGACGGAGGAGCAGCGCGGCCGGCTCGGGGCCGCCCTCGCCCGTATCTACGGCCACGAGGTCCACCTCAACGTCCAGGTCGACCCCTCCATCGTCGGCGGGATCAGCGTCGCCATCGGTGACGAGGTCATCGACGGCACCGTGGTCAGCCGCCTCGAGGACGCCCGCCGACGACTCGTCGGCTGACACCGACCTACGACACGTACAACGACACGCACGACACCGAACCGCACAGACGACAGAGAGCAGGGAACGCGACATGGCCGAGCTCACGATCCGGCCGGAGGAGATCCGGGACGCCCTCGAGCGTTTCGTCTCCTCCTACGAGCCGGAGGCCGCGGGGCGCGAGGAGGTCGGGCACGTCACCGAGGCCGGTGACGGGATCGCCCGCATCGAGGGCCTGCCCTCGACGATGACCAACGAGCTGCTCGAGTTCGAGGACGGCACGCTCGGCCTCGCGCTCAACCTCGACGTCGGCGAGATCGGAGCCGTCGTCCTCGGCGAGTTCCGCGGCATCGAGGAGGGCCAGCCGGTCCGCCGGACGGGCGAGATCCTGTCGGTGCCGGTCGGCGACGGCTTCCTCGGCCGGGTCATCGACCCCCTGGGCAACCCCTTGGACGGCAAGGGTGAGATCGAGTCGTCGGAACGTCGTGCGCTCGAGACGCAGGCCCCGTCGGTGGTCCAGCGGCAAGGCGTCAAGGAGCCGCTGCAGACGGGCATCAAGGCCATCGACGCCATGACCGCCATCGGCCGCGGCCAGCGCCAGCTGATCATCGGCGACCGGCAGACCGGGAAGACCGCCGTCGCCCTCGACGCGATCATCAACCAGCGGGACAACTGGGAGTCGGGCGACGTCCAGCGGCAGGTGAAGTGCATCTACGTCGCGATCGGCCAGAAGGGCTCGACGATCGCCGGCATCCGGTCCGCGCTGGAGGAGAACGGCGCGCTGGACTACACCACGATCGTCGCCGCCCCCGCCTCGGACCCGGCCGGGTTCAAGTACCTCGCGCCCTACACCGGCTCAGCCATCGGCCAGCACTGGATGTACCAGGGGCAGCACGTCCTGATCATCTTCGACGACCTGTCGAAGCAGGCCGACGCATACCGCGCCGTGTCGCTGCTGCTGCGCCGCCCGCCGGGCCGCGAGGCCTACCCGGGTGACGTCTTCTACCTGCACTCACGCCTGCTCGAGCGCTGCGCGAAGCTGTCCGACGAGATGGGCGGCGGCTCGATGACCGGGCTGCCGATCATCGAGACGAAGGGCAACGACGTCTCGGCGTTCATCCCGACCAACTGCATCTCGATCACCGACGGACAGTGCTTCCTCGAGACCGACCTCTTCAACTCGGGCGTCCGCCCGGCCATCAACGTCGGCATCTCGGTGTCCCGCGTCGGCGGCTCCGCGCAGGTGAAGGCCCTGCGGAAGGTCGCCGGGCGACTCCGTCTGGACCTGGCGCAGTACCGCGAGCTCGAGGCGTTCGCCGCCTTCGGCTCGGACCTCGACGCGGCCTCGAAGGCGCAGCTCGCCCGTGGTGCGCGGCTGGTCGAGCTGCTCAAGCAGGGCCAGTACTCGCCGTACTCCGTCGAGGACGAGATCATCTCGATCTGGACAGGTACGACGGGCAAGCTCGACGACGTGCCCGTCGAGGACATCCGTCGCTTCGAGAGCGAGCTGCTCGACTACCTGCGACGGGAGCACAAGCAGCTGGTCGACACCCTGGCCGAGACGAAGGACCTGCCGGACGACGCGGTGACTGCCCTGGAGGAGGCCGTCGACAGCTTCAAGAAGCAGTTCGAGACCTCGTCGGGCGAGCTGCTGGTCAACGACGAGCCGGTCGAGGCCATGGCTGAGGACGAGGTCGAGCAGGAAAAGATCAAGAAGCACGTCCGCAAGCCGGCGAAGAAGAGCTAGCGCATGGGTTCCCAGCTGCGGGTCTACCGCCGGCGCATCAAGACGGTGAACTCGACCAAGAAGATCACCAAGGCGATGGAGCTCATCGCCGCGTCGCGCATCGTCAAGGCGCAACAGCGGGTGGCCGACTCGACGCCCTACGCCGAGGCGATCACCCGGGCCGTCTCCGCGGTGGCCAGCTTCTCCAACGTCGAGCACCCGCTGACCGGCTCGGTGCCTGCCTCCGAGCAGGAGGACCACGTGGGTCCCGCCCGGGCTGCGCTGTTGCTGCTCACCAGCGACCGGGGGCTGGCGGGTGCCTTCTCGTCGAACGCCATCAGGGAGGGCGAGCGCCTCTCCGGGCTGTTGCGCGACAACAGCAAGGAGGTCGTGCCGTTCGTCGTCGGGCGGAAGGGAGTCGGCTTCTACCGCTTCCGGAACCGCGAGATGGCGGGGGAGTGGACCGGCTTCTCGGAGAGCCCGACATACGCCGACGCCAAGGAGGTCGCTGACGCGGTCATCGAGGCCTTCCTGACCCCGAACGACGAGGGCGGCGTGGACGAGATCCACATCGTCTTCACCCAGTTCGTCAGCATGGTGAGCCAGCGGACGGTCACCCGCCGGCTCCTCCCCCTCGAGGTGGAGGAGACGGACGAGGAGCCCGAGGGCGGGGCCTTTCCCCTCTACGAGTTCGAGCCGTCGGCCGAGGCCGTCCTGGACGCGTTGCTGCCGCGCTACATCGAGAGCCGGGTCTACAACGCTCTGCTGCAGTCCGCCGCCTCGGAGCTGGCCGCCCGCCGGCGCGCGATGAAGTCGGCGACCGACAACGCGACCGAGCTCATCAAGACCTACACACGTAAGGCCAACGCGGCCCGCCAGGCCGAGATCACCCAAGAGATCAGCGAGATCGTCGGTGGCGCGGAAGCGCTCGCCAGCGCAACAGCCGGGAGTGATTGACAGATGACTGCTGTAGCCGAGAACACCGAGACCGCTGCCGGCGGGTCCGCCACGGGGCGGGTCGCCCGGGTCATCGGGCCGGTCGTCGACGTGGAGTTCGGCGTCGACTCGATGCCCGAGATCTACAACGCGCTCAAGGTCCAGGTGACCCTTGCCGGTGAGGACAAGACCCTCACCCTCGAGGTGGCGCAGCACCTCGGCGACGCCCTGGTGCGCGCCATCTCCATGCAGCCGACGGACGGCCTGGTGCGTGGCGCCGAGGTCACGGACACCGGCGGCCCGATCACCGTCCCGGTTGGCGATGTGACCAAGGGACACGTCTTCAACACCCTCGGCGAGCCGCTGGACGTCCCGGAGTCGGAGCTCGACATCAAGGAGCGGTGGGAGATCCACCGCACCCCGCCGGCGTTCGACCAGCTCGAGTCCAAGACCGAGATGTTCGAGACCGGCATCAAGGTCATCGACCTCCTCACGCCCTACGTGCTCGGCGGGAAGATCGGCCTGTTCGGGGGCGCCGGCGTCGGCAAGACGGTCCTGATCCAGGAGATGATCTACCGCGTCGCGGAGAACTTCGGCGGTGTCTCCGTGTTCGCCGGTGTGGGCGAGCGCACCCGCGAGGGCAACGACCTCATCACCGAGATGACAGAGACGGGCGTCATCGACAAGACCGCCCTGGTGTTCGGTCAGATGGACGAGCCGCCGGGCACCCGGCTCCGCGTCGCCCTGGCTGCGCTCACCATGGCGGAGTACTTCCGCGACGTGCAGAAGCAGGACGTCCTGCTCTTCATCGACAACATCTTCCGGTTCACCCAGGCCGGGTCGGAGGTGTCCACGCTGCTGGGCCGCATGCCCTCCGCGGTCGGCTACCAGCCCACGCTCGCCGACGAGATGGGGCTGCTCCAGGAGCGGATCACCTCGACGCGTGGTCACTCGATCACCTCCATGCAGGCGATCTACGTGCCGGCCGACGACATCACCGACCCGGCCCCGCACACGACGTTCGCCCACCTGGACGCGACGACCGTCCTCTCGCGGCCGATCTCCGAGCTGGGCATCTACCCGGCGGTCGACCCGCTCGACTCGACGTCGCGGATCCTGGACCCGCGCTACATCGCGGACGACCACTACCGGGTCGCCGCAAGGGTGAAGGAGATCCTGCAGCGATACAAGGACCTCCAGGACATCATCGCGATCCTCGGCATCGACGAGCTCTCCGAGGAGGACAAGATCCTCGTCAACCGGGCTCGGCGGATCCAGCGGTTCCTGTCCCAGAACACCTTCGTCGCCAAGGCGTTCACCGGTCTCGATGGGTCCTTCGTCCCGATCGACGAGACGATCGACGCCTTCAAGAAGCTGACCGAGGGGGAGTACGACCACATCCCCGAGCAGGCGTTCTTCATGTGCGGCGGTCTCGAGGACGTCGAGAAGCGGGCCAAGGAGCTGGAGAAGCATGGCTGAGGAGTCCGACCTGCTGAAGGTCGAGCTCGTCGCCGCGGACCGTACGGTCTGGACCGGCGAGGCGGCCATCGTCGTCGCGCGTACGGCCGAAGGCGAGCTCGGCATCCTGCCCCACCATGCGCCGCTGCTCGGGACCCTCGGCAACGGTGCGGTGCAGATCAAGGGCCGCGACGGCGAGCTGGTCGTCGCGGTGGTGCACGGCGGCTTCCTGTCCGTGGCCGACAACCGCGTCGGCATCCTGGCCGAGGAGGCCGCCCTCGCCGAGGACATCGACCTCGCCCAGGCCGAGCAGGACCTCGAGCGGGCCAGGTCCTCCGACGACGACGACGCGGCGCACCAGGTCCATCGGGCGGAGGCCCGGATCCGCGCGCACGGCATGGTTCGCTAGCCGGCAGTGGAGGGGGCAACGGAGCCAGCCGAGCCGGCGTCGCCGGCGTCGTCAATGTCGCCGGGCACGCCGTGAGCCTCGTCCTTGCCCTGGACGTCCTGGCCGGCCTCGTGGTCCTGGCCCTGCTGGGGCTCGGGCTGCTGGCACTTCGTCGGCGGCTCATCACCCGCCGCGGCGGGACGTTCGACTGCAGCCTTCGTCTCGGTTCGGGGCAGCACGGCAAGGGATGGGTGCTCGGGATCGGCCGGTACGCGGGGGACAACCTCGAGTGGTACCGCGTCTTCAGCTACGCGACCCGGCCACGCCGCGTGCTGGTGCGCAACAGCCTGCAGGTCGTGGACCGTCGTGAGCCCACCGGCATCGAGTCCTTCTCGCTGCTGGCCGGGGCGGTGGTCCTCAGCTGTCGCGACGATGCCGGCCCGGTGGAGCTGGCCATGAGCGGGGAGGCGTCGACCGGCTTCCTGTCCTGGGTAGAGTCCGCGCCTCCTGGGATGGCCCGCGGCTGAGCTCGCCCGTGCGGTGTCAGCGGGCCGACTCAGCGGTTGGCCCCCGGCACCCACAGCACGTCGCCCTCGGCGCGGTTCGCGTACCGGGCGAGGACGAACAGCAGGTCCGAGAGCCGGTTCAGGTACTTCGCCGTCAGCGGGTTCACGCTGTCCGGGTACGCCTCGACCGCCGCCCACGTCGAGCGTTCGGCCCGCCGTACGACCGTGCGGGCGACGTGCAGGTGCGCCGCCCCGGGCGTGCCTCCGGCGAGCACGAACGAGCGCAGGTCCTCGAGCTCGGCGTTGAAGCGGTCGATCTCCCGCTCGAGCGCGTCCACCTGACCCTGCACGACGCGCAGCGCCGGGTACGCCCCCTCGTTGCTGTCCCGCTCTACTGGCGTGCAGAGGTCGGCACCGACGTCGAACAGGTCGTTCTGC
>DASVED010000037.1:0-5671 GCA_036380775.1 Actinomycetes bacterium | reverse complement strand
TGCCGCGACTTCCGCCGAACCACCCAACCCTGCTGCGTGGCAGGGATGGGTATTTCTGCGCAGTGGCCGGTGGCTGTCAGACCAGGTCGTGCTCGTAGGCGTAGGCGGTGGCGGCCGACCGCGAGGACAGGCCGAGCTTGGCGAAGATGTTGCTGATGTGGCGGGCGACCGTCCGCTCGCTCAGCACCAGATGGGCGGCGATGGCGTGGTTTGTCCGGCCGGTCGCGACGAGCCGTAGTACCTCGAGCTCGCGCGGGCTGAGGCCGCCCGCCTGACCGTTGCGACTCGGGGTAGAGGCGAGCCGGTCGAGCATCTCGACGTCGGGTGTGGCGCCGAGCGCGGCGAAGGCCCTCCGGGCGCCGTCCAGCTCGAGCTGTGCAGTGTCGTCGTCGCCGAGCTGTTGGCGCGCCAGGCCGATCACGACCCGGGTCCGTGCCCCGTCGTAGCGCGCCTGCAGCGCGCGCCAGGTGTCCGCCGCCTCGTGCAGCGCCTCCAAGGCGCCCCGCGGGTCGCCCTCGGCGAGCAGCACCGCGCCCCGCGCGTGCGCGGCGATGGCATCGAGCAGCGGGGCCGCGATGTCGGCGGCCGTGGCGGTCAGCTCATCGACCGCGGTGCGGGCAGCACCGACGTCGCCGGTGGCGAGCACGATCTCGACGTACGCGGAAAGGACCCGCGCTCGGGCCAGCCGGTCGGTCACCTCGTCGGTTGCACTGCGGATCGCGGCGGCCGCCGCGTCGGTCCGACCCTGGGCGAGGCGCAGCAACGCCAGCCCGGGCTGCGGATAGTGGCCGCACTCGCTCGCCTGGCGGTAGGCGGCCTCGGCCTCGCCCGTCTCGCCGCGCAGCCGGTGGAGCTCGCCGAGCTGGTACATCGCCTTGCCGAGGGCCGGCTGCACGGTCGGGGTGGACAACCGCTGGCAGGCCAGCCGCGCCTCGTGCATCGCGTCCGGCCACTCGCCGGACTGCAGCATCACCTCGGAACGGTGCACCAGGCACAGCCCGCGGTAGGGGACGAGCTCGGGCTGGGCGGCGCACCACTCGCTGAGCGCTGCCGTCCACTCGTGCGCGCGGCGCAGGTCGTAGATCTCGTGGCAGGTCTCGATGACGGCGCAGTAGAGCATCCCGCTCGCGATCGGCCCGACCTCGCCGGCGGCGATCGCGGTCATCACCTCGTCGAGCAGCGCGATGCCGGCCGCCCGGTCGCCCCGCGCCACCAGGGCCTGGCCCTGGCCGTGCCGGGCCATCGCGATGAGGTCGGGTTCGTGGAACCGCTCGCCGATGGCGGCGGCCTGCTCGAAGATCGAGTACGCGGCGGCGGCACCGCCATCGAACAAGGTGGATAGCCCGGCCGGCATCATCAGGTAGCCGCGCTCGGGGCCGTCGAGCTTGTTGTCCTCGACCAATCGGTGAGCCCGCGCGACCCAGCCTCCGCCGCGGGCGGTCTCACCGCGGAAGATCAGGGCGAGGGCGAGCCAGAAGCCGCACCGCGCGGCGCGGCCCGGGTCGCCGAGGCGCAGGTGCTCCTGGTGGGCCTTCTCCAGGGCAGCCGCGCTGTCGTCGTCCCGGCCGGCCAGGTAGGCCGCGACCGCGAGCAGCTCGAGGTCCGCGGCGTCGAGGGGCGTCTGCTCGCCCGCTGCCGTGAGCTCGTCGGACGCGGTGGCCCACGCCTTCCGCTCAAAGGCGTCGCGACCTCGGTCGAGTGCGGTGTCCGTCGTCGTCGCCTCCTTCACTCGGGAGAATCCGCTCCTCCCGGACTGGCGTCAACATCGCCACCTGTAGGCGCCTAGGACGGACTCGCTGATTCTGGGCTGGTGGCCGGCGTGCTCGGGACGGTTGCGGTACCGGACGCCGTGCCGGTCGGCGTGGCGGAGGTCGACGACACCGAGGGACTCGGGGTGGTGGTCGTGACGGTCGGGGTGGGTGTCCGGCTCGGCTTCTTGGTCTGGGTCGGCGAGGGAGTCGGGCTCGGCGTGGTCGTCTGGGCCGGGATGACCACGACCTCCGGCGGAGGCGGTGGGCGGACCAGGAGGTAGACGACCAGGATCACCACGAAGAAGGCGGCCAGCGCCCAGGTGCTCGGCCGGATCCGGCGCAGCGCGGTCACTGGTGACCGCTCGGCTCGTCGGTGTTCACCATCGGCGCGACGATGATGCCTTCGCGGCGCAGGGCGTCGGCGATCCGCGCCCGCAGCATCCGGCCCACCTCGAACTGCTTGCCGGGCAGCGTCCGCGCCACGATCCGGATGTTCAACGTGTCGACCTCGATGTTCTCCACGCCCATCACGGTGGGGGCGTCCAGGAGAAGCGGTCGCAGCTCGTCGTCGGCGTACGCCGCGGCGCCGACGTCCTGCAGGATCGCTGTCACCGCGCTGACCTCGGCGGTGCTGGGGACCGGCACATCGATCACGGCGCGCGCCCAGTCGCGGGACAGGTTGGTCGCCTGCACGATCTGGCCGTTTGGCGTGATGACGACCTCGCCGTTGACGGTGCGCAGCTGGGTGACCCGAAGGGTGACGTCCTCGACGGTGCCCTGCACCGGCGCACCGATGCCAACGACCGAGAGCCGGACCACGTCGCCGTAGCCGTACTGCCTCTCCGTGATGACGAAGAAGCCGGACAGCACGTCCTGCACAAGGCGCTGGGCGCCGAAGCCGAGGGCGACGCCTACTACCGCGGCCGGCGCCACCAGGCTGCCGGTGGGGACGCCGAGCCGCTGCACCACCAGGACGGCCGCCACGACGTAGACCAGCACGACGATGGTCCAGGTGACGACCTGGGTCAGAGCGTGCCGGTGCTTGGCGGCCTCCGAGCGGACCAATGCCTCGGACTCCTCCACGTTGGCGTCGATGCGTCCCGTGGTCGTCTCGCCGACCCAGCGCACGGCGCGGGCCACCAGGATCGCGCCCGAGAGGATGAGCAGGATCTCCAGCCCGCTGCCGCGCAGCCACGTCTCGACGTCGGTCAGGGGCTGGGCCGCGGTGATCACGGCACCCATAGTGCTCGCCCTCCGCCCCGTTCGGACCGAACTGCGATACCTCCCGGTGACTGCAGTGACATCCGCCGTTCACGGCGTCCAGTGACCTGCATCACCTCGCACGCTGGCGACTGTGCGTGTGACCGAGACGACACCGGCAGGGACGGTCAATTGTGATCTCGGTGCCGAGACTTGAGGTGTCGGCCGAAGCCTCGGCCGGCGCCGTCTCACCTGACAGGGCTATTCATGAGTGCCATCCGAACCACCATCACGACGTGGCGGTCCACCGCGGATCGCCATCTCGTCGAGCGTCGCGCGCAGCGTCAGCTGGAGCGGGAGCTCGCGGAGTACCGCACCGTCTCCGAGCGCCGGGAGCTCGACGCGATGCTCTCGCGGCACACCGCGGAGGAGATTGCTCCCATCGAGGCGATCCTCAACCGGCAGGCCCGTGCGAGGGTCCTCGCCTCCAACCGCTGACGCACCACGTGGGGGACTGACGTAGACCGGCCGCGAACCCGAGGGGTTCGCGGCCGGTCGTCGTATTCGGCTAGGCATGCGGGCCGACTGACACGGTTCCTACCGTGAGCGCCGCCGTCGCCTCCAGGATCTCGCCAACCCGGTCGACTTGTTCATCCAGCCCGCGGCGTTGGCGGGAAGTCAACGGGCTCAACGGCTCGACCGTGATGGCAACCTTGCGACCGGCGCGCCTGTGGTGCCACACGCCCGCGACGGTGCCGTCGACGAGCAGGACGGGGAAGTTGCCCGCCTGCCCGCCCGCGAGAGCACGCTCGGCGGCCCGGGGCGGGAAGAGCAGCGACCGGGGCTGGCCGGCAACGGCATAGGCATCGAAGTACGGCAGCAACCGGACCCCCTCAGCGGTCACCGTCGGGGCGTCGTCACCCACGAGCTGCCACGCGAGCGTGCCTTCGACCTCCACCGACTCGAGCTCGTCGTCGACCGACTCGAAGAGCTTGGCTGACCACGTCGGCGGTGCGTTCAACCATCTGGCGTAGTGCTCCGGGGTGGCCGGCCCGTAGGCGGTGAGGTACCGGCGCAACAGATCCTCGGGCGCTGTGGGGGAGTCGGCGGTCGCGAGGTCCGGAATCCACCGCTGGGGGCTGGTGTAGGTGACGGTCCGACCACGGTTGGGGCCGTAGCAGAGGACACCGCGAGTCCCTGCGAGGGAAAGCGCTTGCCGCCACCGGGGCCACATCCCCTGGAATGCCGGCATCACCAGGTCACCGGCCCAGGAGCCGGTGCGTTCCACGATGGCGCTGGTCAGCTCGTCGATGGTCAGCTCGGCGTCGACCAGCGCATCAGCGATCGCGGCCAGCACAGCCTCGGTCTGGTCTGTCGTCATCCGAACGTCGTCCGTGAACGGCGACCGTGCCGGAGGAATCGCGGACAGGGCGGCGCACCACATCGGCAGGTCCCTGGAGGGCAGGAGGTGCACGGTGCCGCGCGGACCGAACGTCTTCACCACGCTGCGCTCCGTCCACAGCGCCGCGCGAATGTCCGACTGGGTGACACCGGTGAGGCGGAGGCCGATCGACAGCTCGGCGGCGGACTGCACCTGCGCGTGTGCGCCGCACATGGCGGCCGCCGCGTCCGCGGGTCCGGCGTCCGCCATCGGCGTGGTCAGGCCTTGCCGGGCGAAGCGACGGCCCGAGACCTCGGCCCACGTCATTCGACGAGGAGAACTCGTCGAGGTGGTCACGGGCCAAGGTGCCTTTCGTCGCCGTGAAGGGATCGTCGCACGAGGCGCCGACACTGCCGGGTCCCGTCAAGGACTGCCGCGAGAACGTTCCACCGGTCCTTCCCGGTTCGGCGCGGCCTGGTCAGCCAGGTTCAGGTGAGCTGCACCGGCCCGACGCGCCGGGTTCGGAGGGCGCCTCCGATAGGTCAGGACGTACCGCTCGGACTGGGCTGAACCCGGCGCCGTCGGTGAGTAGAGAGTCATCCGGCGGGGGCTGATGTTGCTACTCACTCGACAGGGCTCCTCCAGTCATCCCCGCGATGATGTACTTCTGAACGAGGAAGGCGAACAGAGCGATCGGTAGCACGGTCACCGTGCCCACCGCGGCGATCTGCCCCCAGAAGGTCCCGATCGGCGTCAGCAGGGTCGGAATGGCGACGGGAAGGGTCGCGGTGTCCCGTCCGGTCAGGACGAGCGCGAACAGGAACTCGTTCCACGAGTTGATCAGGCAGAAGACCGTCGTCGCCGCGATCCCGCCCTTGGTCAGCGGCAGCACGACGCGGAAGAACACGCCGAACTCGCCGCAGCCGTCGAGGAGGGCGGCCTCGTCAAGCGACGGAGGGATCGCGAGGAAGAAGCTGCGCATCATCCATACCGTGAACGGGATGGAGAAGGTGAGATGCGCGGCCACGACGGCCAGGAAGTTGCCCGAGAGACCCAGCTTGGTCGCGAGGACGAAAAGCGGGACCGACAGGACCATGGCCGGCAGCAGGCGCGCCGCGAGCAGACCGAGCATGTACAGGCCGCCGAGCCTGCTCTTGCTCCGGCTCAGCTGGTAGGCCGCTGGGACGCCCACGAGCAGTGCGACACCGGTCGTCAGCACGGCGACGATGCCGCTGTTCAGCAGGTTGGTGGTGAACCCGTTGTCCTGGAAGGCCTCCCTGTAGTTCGCCAACGTTGGCGTGAAGGTCAGGCGAGGGGTGGACGAGAAGATGTCCACGCG
>DASVED010000036.1:0-9679 GCA_036380775.1 Actinomycetes bacterium | reverse complement strand
CACCACGACTGTCGCCGCCACCTCGCCCATCAACGAGTCGAGTCCAGTCACCAAGGCCAGCCAGCCGGGTCCGGTCAGCTCCGGGCCGGGCTCGTTGAAGATCGTGGCGTTGCCCTGGGCGTTCGAGACGACAGTGACCGTACGGCGGGAGCTGCCACCGCCGTCCACGAACCGCGCCGCCACGCGCCGTGCCTCGAGATCCGCGCGGATCTCTTCCCCAGCCGCACCACCCGCCAGACCGGTCGCGATCACCGGGTGCCCCATCCGGGCCAGCACCGAGGCGACGTTCACGCCCTTGCCGCCGGCCCGCTGACGGACCGCCGTGACCCGGTGGCTCTGGTGCGGCACCAGCTCGTCGACCTCGTAGGTGACGTCGAGCGCAGCGTTCGGCGTGACGGTGATGATCACAGGGCGTCCCAGGCAAGGCAGGCGGCACCCAGGCAGCCGGCCAGGTTGCCGAGCGCGGCCTGCGCCAGCCGGGGCGGGCGTTGGAAGGTCAGCCGGCTCGCGACGTCCGCGCGCAGCGGGTCCAGGAGGGCGGCGCCACTCTCGGCGAGGCCGCCACCGATCAGGACGAGGTCGACCCCGGTGATCGTCACGGTGGCGACGATCGCCTGCGCCAAAGCGGCGACAGCCCGGGCCCACACGGCGGTCGCGTCGGGGTCACCGGCGGACGCTCGTTCGGCGACCTCCTCGGCCGCGACGATGCGACCGGTCCGTGCGGCGTACTCCCGTTCTATCGCGGCGGCCGACGCGATCACCTCCAGGCACCCGGTGGCTCCGCACCCGCAGGCCGGCCCGGCCGGGTCGATGACGAGGTGCCCCAGCTCACCGGCCCGGCCGTCGGCGGTGACGACGGCGCCGTCGAGGAGCAGTGCGCTGGCGATGCCGGTGCCTACCGGCAGGAACAGCGCGTGCCGTGCACCGCGGGCAGCTCCCAGCCGGGTCTCGGCCAGCAGCCCGGCGCGCACGTCGTGGCCGACGACAGTGGGCACCCCGAGCAAGGACGCCACCGGGTCTCGGCCCGGCAGGTCCCGCCAACCGAGGTTCACCGAGAACACGCCGACCCCGCGCATCTCGTCCACCAGGCCCGGGACGACGACGCCGCAGCCGACCAGCCGAGCAGGACGGTCGTCGCTCGCCGCCGTGGTTAGCATGTCGGTCACCGTCGCGTGGACGACGCCGCCGATGTCCGCAGTGATGTCCTTAGGGGTGGGTGTCGTGACGGCGACAAGGGTGTCGAAGGCCCGCGTCACCAGGGCGGCCTTGATGCGGGTTCCGCCGACGTCGACGGCCGCCACCACGTCGGACACCTCGGCCACGCCCTACTCCGCTGTGGTGGCCGCCGGCAGGACCACCGACCGGGTGAGGTGGCGCGGGTGGTCGGGGTCGAGGTCGCCCTGCCGGGCCTTCGCGAGGCAGAGCCGGTGCACCCGCACGAGCTCGGCGAGCGGGTCGACGTCCCGGTTCTCGAAGTGCGCACCGGTGCCGCGCACCTGCTCCGCCAGACCCGGCGGCACTGTCCCCAGCGCCCAGGTGACTCGACCCGCGGTGGCGATGCTCACCGGGCCGTGCCGGTACTCCATCGCCGGGTAGGACTCGGTCCAGAACTGGGCCGACTCGCGCAGCTTGAGGGCGGCCTCCGCGGCCAGCCCGATGGTCCAGCCGCGACCCACGAACGTCACCTGCTCGGCGTCCGCCACCTCGGCCAGGCACTGCGCCTCGTCCTCGGCCAGCACGGCGCGAGCATCCGCGATCGCGGCCGACAGGTCCTCGCCGAGAGACGCACGGAGCAGCGCCAGGGTGGAGGTGGCGAACCGGGTCTGCACGACCGACTTCTCGTCCACCTCGGGCAGCAGGATGATCCGGTCTGCCAGCTCGGTGACCGGCGTACCGGGCGTGGCGACGATCGCCGTGGTGATGAGGTCGCGGCCGCGCAGCGAGGTGAGGACGTCGATCACCTCGGTGGTCGTGCCCGAACGGGTAATCACCAGCACGGCGTCGTAGCCGCGGTCGAGCCGGTGCTCGCTGGCCGCGAACGCGTCGGTCTCGCCCTGGCCGGCATGCTCGCGCAGCGCGGCGTAGGCCTGGGCCATGAAGTACGACGTGCCGCAGCCGACGACCGCCAACCGCGCGCCGGCGGCAGGCAGGGCGTCGGCGAACCCCGACAGGCCGGCGACGACACCGGCCCAGTCGTCAGGCTGTCCGGCGACCTCCCGCTGGAGGTCGCTGTCCGGGTTGAACGTCACTGCGGCTCCCGGTGCTGATCGATACGTTCTGCTTTCGGCAGGTGTTCGACCCTATCCAAGCGACGGGAGATGCTGGCCGGCTTGACGGCTCGCCGGCCGCCGCCGGGGGGCCACCCGACCCTCACACCAAGCCTCGACGGGCGGCCCACACAACGGCCTGGATGGGAGAGGTGACGCCGAGCCTGTTGCAGATCGAGCGGGTCCTCCGTCGCACGGTCCGGTCAGACAGACTCATCCGCCGCGCGACGGTTTCCACCGCCAGACCCGCCGCCAACAGGCGCAGCAGCTCGACGTCCTCCGGCGCCAGTGTCGGGTTCCCCATCTGCGCCATCGCCCTCGATCCTTACCGCCGCTAGCGGCGGGCCTCGCACACGTCCAGCGCCTTCATCGGACGAGGCCCTCTGACTGCCCGCTGGGCAGATAGGTCGCCAGGTCATGCGTGCGGGCGATCAGCCTTCGTAGGCTGTCGAGGTCACCGGTGACGGCGCCAAGGGCCCGGGCCTGGACGAGCACGTTCCCCAGCGCCGTCGCCTCGACCGGACCAGCGAGAACAGTGCGCTGTGTGTGGTCGGCGATCGACTGGCAGAGCAAGGTGTTCTGCACCCCGCCACCCACGACGTGAACAGTGGTGACCCTCCGCCCCGACAACGCGGCCGCCTGCTCGACCGCCCGCGCGAACCCCGCCGCCAGGCTGTGCACGATGCTTGCGATCACTGCGGGCCTGCCCTCGGGCGGCTCCAGAGCGTGCTCGGCGCAGTAGGCCGCGATGCGACTCGGCATGTCACCGGGTGGGAGGAAACGCGGGTCCTGCACGTCGAACAGCGTCGGTCGACCGCTGAACTCCGCTGCCTCCCCGAGCAGTCGAGCCAGGTCCACGGTCCCGCCGGAGCCGGAGCGCTCCCATGTGCGAACCGTCTCCGAGATCAGCCACGTACCCATCACGTTGGTGAGGAACCGGGTGCGCCCGTCCACGCCGCCCTCGTTCGTGAAGTTCGCGGCCCGGCTGGCCGCGGTGACAACAGGCTTGTCCAGCTCCACGCCGACCAGGCCCCAGGTGCCGCAGGAGATGTACGCCGCCTCCTCGCCCGACATGGGGACCCCGACGACCGCTGACGCGGTGTCGTGCGATCCCACCGCCGTCACAGTCAGGCCGGGGACGCCGATGGCGTCGGCCACATCCGGCAGGATTCGTCCGATCGTTGCCCCCGGGTCGACCAGTTCGGGAAACAGGCCCGTGGGAACGCCGAGCCTGCCGCAGAGGTCCACGTCCCAGTCTTGAGTACGGACGTCGAGCAGGCCGGTCGTCGACGCGTTGGTGCGCTCAGTCACCATCCGACCCGTCAGCCAGTAGCCGATCAGGTCGGGGATGAGCAGCGCGTGATCGGCCAGCTCTACGAGCGGGTCTGCGGCAAGCTGGTAGAGCGTGTTGAACGGAAGGAACTGCAGGCCGTTGCGTTCGTAGAGCAGCTCGGCGGGGACCACCTCGTGCACCGCATCGACACCGGTCGCCCGGCCCTCGTCCCGGTAGTGGAACGGCGGTCCGATCACCCTGCCTCCGCGCACCAGGGCGTAGTCGACGGCCCACGAGTCGACGCCGATGCTTGCCAGCCCCGCAGACCCGACATCAGCGGCAGCAGCGCGCAGCCCGGCGAGCGACTGGCGGAACAGCTCTACCGCGTTCCAGTGCAGGCCGTCGGGCAGACGTACCGGATCGTTCCCGAACCTCGCGACGGCGCGAAGCGACAGGTGGTCACGGCCGACGTCGGCGACCATCACGCGACCGCTGGACGCACCGAGGTCGACCGCGGCAACCCTGACCACAACGACCCGTTACCGGAGGAACGCGGCGGCTACACCGGCGTCCACGGGGACGTGCAGTCCGGTGGTCTGCGTGAGGTCCGGACCCACAAGGGCGTAGACGGCGTCGGCGACGTGCTCCGGCAGGACCTCACGCTTGAGGATCGTGCGCTGCGCGTAGAACTTGCCGAGGTCCTTCTCCTCCACGCCGTACACCGCGGCCCGGTTGGCACCCCAGCCGCCAGCGAAGATTCCCGACCCCTGCACGACACCGTCCGGGTTGATGCCGTTGACCCGGATGCCATGCTCGCCGAGCTCCGCTGCGAGCAGACGGACCTGATGAGCCTGGTCGGCCTTGGTCGCCGAGTAGGCGATGTTGTTCGGGCCGGCAAAGATCGAGTTCTTGCTCGAGATGTACACGATGTCGCCGCCGAGTCGCTGCTCGATCAGCGCCTTCGCCGCCGTCCGGGAGACCAGGAAGGAACCCTTGGCCATGACGTTGTGCTGGAGGTCCCAGTCTGCGGCGGTCGTGTCGAGGAGAGCCTTCGACAGGGAGAGCCCGGCGTTGTTGACGACCAGGTCGACGCCACCAAAGGCGAGCAGCGTCTGGTCCAGAGCCGCAGCCACCGCCGCCTCGTCGCTCACGTCGACCTGCACCCCGATGGCCACGTCTGGGCCGCCGACCTCTGCCGCGGCGGCCTGCGCCTTCTCCAGGTTCAGGTCGGCGATGGCGACCACCGCACCCTCGCTGGCGAGCTTGTGCGCGATCGCCTTGCCGATGCCCGAGGCTGCCCCCGTGACGAAGGCGATCCGGGACGCGAGTGCCTTCGGCTTGGGCATCCGCTGCAGCTTCGCCTCCTCGAGAGCCCAGTACTCGATGCGGAACTTCTCCGACTCGTCGATCGGTCGGTAGGTGGACAGTCCCTCAGCACCACGCATGACGTTGATGGCGTTGACGTAGAACTCCCCCGCGACGCGGGCAGTCTGCTTGTCCTTGCCGAAGCTGAACATGCCCACGCCTGGAACAAGGACGATCAACGGGTCGGCGCCCCGGATCGCCGGTGACTCCGGCGTGGCGTGCCGGTCGTAGTAGCTCTGGTAGTCCTCGCGGTAGGCAAGGTGCAACTCACGGAGCCGGCGAACCGACTCGTCCACGCCGGCCGTCGCAGGCAGGTCGAGCACGAGTGGCTTCACCTTCGTACGAAGGAAGTGGTCCGGGCAGCTGGTGCCGAGCTCGGCCAGTCTGGGGTGCTCTGCGGACCCCAGGAAGTCCAGCACCTCGTCGGAGTCGGTGAGATGGCCGACCATGGGCCGGTCCTGCGACGCGATCGACCTGATCGTCGGCACGAGCGCTGCCGCCTTCGCACGTCGCTCCGCCTCCGGAAGTGCCCCGTAACCGTCCAGCGCCGGCCCGAACGGCTCCGGCCTGGAGTTCTGCTCGATGTACTTCGCGGCCGTGTCGATGATCCACAGCGAGTTCCTCTCGGCATCGGCGCTGGTGTCGCCCCACGCGGTGATGCCGTGACCGCCGAGGATGCAGCCCACTGCCTGAGGGTTCTGCTCCTTGATGGCGGCGATGTCCAACCCGAGCTGGAAGCCCGGCCGGCGCCATGGCACCCATACGACCCGGTCGCCGAAGATCACCTCTGTGAGCTTCTCCCCCTCGGTTGCTGTCGCGATGGCGATCCCCGAGTCGGGATGCAGGTGGTCGACGTGCGGGGCGTCGACGAGACCGTGCATGGCCGTGTCGATGGACGGCGCCGCGCCACCCTTGCCGTGGAGGCAGAAGTCGAACGCAGCGACCATGTCGTCCTCGCGCTCGACGCCGGGATAGACATCCACGAGGGCTCGGACCCGGTCGAGTCGGAGGACGGCCAGACCAGGCTCGGTGAGGGTGCCGAGGTCGCCTCCTGATCCCTTCACCCAGAGCAGCTCGACATCCTGACCGGTCACCGGGTCGACCTCGGCGCCCTTCGCGGACGTGTTACCGCCTGCGTAGTTGGTGTTCCTCGCGTCGCTGCCTAGTCGGTTGGACCGGCCGATCAGCTCCGCGACGGTGGCGTTGGTCACGTCAGTTCCATCCTGCTTGGGCGCCGCCTACGCGGTCAGCCTCGATCTGATCCTGGTAACCGCTGCTCAGGTAGGCGGCCATCGGGTCGGCCGGTAGGCCGCGCTCCTCGCGCCAGTCGGCCAGGTCTCGTCGCACGTCGGTGTAGAACGCGTCCATGAAGATCTGGTTCGCCTGCAGCACGTCGCCCGCGTTGCGAGCGGCGTCGAGTGCTTCTGTGTCGAGCAACAGCGCTCGAGCCGTCATCTCCTGCACGTTCAGGACCGACCGGATCTGGCCGGGGATCTTCTTCTCGATGTTGTGGCACTGGTCGAGCATGAGCGCCACATCGCTGCCCGCGCCGTACCCCCCGCCACGGATGAACTCCACGAGGATCCGGTACAGCTGAAACGGGTCGGCGCTGCCGACCATGAGGTCGTCATCGGCGTAGAACCTGCTGTTGAAGTCGAAGGAGCCGAGCTTGCCCAGCCGGAGCAGCTGAGCCACGATGAACTCGATGTTGGTGCCGGGCGCGTGGTGTCCGGTGTCGAGGCAGACGACGGCCCTGTCGCCAAGCGCGGCCACGTGCACGTACGACGTTCCCCAGTCGGGGACGTCGGTGTGGTAGAAGGCGGGCTCGAAGAACTTGTACTCGAGCACGAGCCGCTGGTCGCGGGACAACTGCGCGTAGATGGCCGCGAGACCCTCCCCGAGCCAGTCCTGCCGGGCCCGGATGTCCCCTTGCCCGGGGTAGTTCGTCCCGTCGGCCAGCCAGATCTTCAGGTCCCGCGACCCGGTCTCGGTCATGACCTCGATGCACGCAAGGTTGTGGTCGATCGCCTTCTGACGGACCTTCGCGTCGGCATGAGTCAGGCTGCCGAGCTTGTAGTCGTCGTCCTGGAAGGTGTTGCTGTTGATGGTCCCGAGGGCCACGCCATGGTCCTGGGCGTATCCCTTGAGCTTGCCGAAGTCGTCGACCTGGTCCCACGGGATGTGCAGAGCGACCGACGGAGCCAGGCCGGTGAACCGGTGCACCGTCGCGGCGTCCGCGATCTTCTCTTCGACCGTCCGAGGTGTCCCCGGGCTCCCGAAGACCTTGAAGCGGGTCCCTGAGTTGCCGAATGCCCACGACGGGACTTCGATGGCCAGGGCCTCCAGCTGGCGGCCGACCGTCTCGAACGTCGTCATCTCACTCACTCATCTCGTTGCTCGTCGTCGAGTTGGTCTTCCAGGTGGAAGACTTCCTCCAGTTGGAGGAAGCCCGTGTCAGGCCGGGCGGAACCCAGGTCCTCGAAGAAGCTCGCCATCTCGGCTTGCCATCGGTCGTTGACGGCCGCTGCCGCCATGCCATCGAGCGCGTCACGCAGCGATGTCGTCTCGAAGTAGCCGATGAGGAGCCCGTCCTCCCGAAGGAACAGGGAGTAGTTCCGCCATCCGGTTGCTGCCAAGGCGTGCAGCATCTCCGGCCACACCTCGGCATGCCTTGCCTTGTACTCCTGAATCCGGTCCGGTCGGACCTGAAGCTGGAAGCACACACGTTGCACGGCTTACCTCGGGTTGTGATGGCTGGCCGGCGGCCGCAGTGCGCGGCGGCCGCCAGCCAGCGTCAGCGGCGGACTCAGAAGTCGAAGTCCTCGATGTTCTCGGCGTTGAACACGAACGGCTCGCCCAGGAGCACGGAGCCGCCCTCCTCGACGGTGTACTCGCCGAGCTCACCGGCCGTGAAGGTGTCCCCGGCCTCACCAGTGATGTCACCATCGGCCAACGCCTTGGCGGCGTAGGCAGCGAGGTAGCCGAGGTCTTCAGGGTTCCACAAGGCGAAGGCCTCGACCGTTCCGTTGGTGACGTACTCGCGCATCTGGTTGGGCGTGCCGAGGCCGGTCAGCGCGACCTCGCCCTTCTTGTCGGAGTCCGAGAGGTAGCGCGCGGCAGCCGCGATGCCGACCGTCGTGGGCGAGATGATGCCCTTCAGGTTCGGGTGCGACTGCAGCAGCGCCGCGGTCTTGTCGAAGGACGTCTGGTCGTCGTCGTCGCCGTAGACGGTGTCGACGAGCTCGATGTCCGGGTGGTTCGCCTCGAGCTCGGCCTCCATCATCTCGATCCAGGCGTTCTGGTTCGTCGCATTGGCACTGGCCGAGAGGATGGCGATCTCACCGGCGTCACCGATCTGCTCGGCGATGAGGTCCACCTGGCTCTTCGCGATGCCTTCGGCGCTGGCCTGGTTCACGAACAGGTCACGGCACTCGGGATCAGTGTCGGAGTCGAAGGTGACGACCTTGGTGCCGGCGTCGCGGGCCTCGTTGAGGGCGTCGCAGATGGCAGTGGGGTCGTTCGCCGACACCACCAGGGCGCCAACGCCCTGCTGAGCAGCTGTGTTGATGTACTGCACCTGCGCGTCCGGACTGGCCTCCTGCGGGCCGACCTCTTCAAAGGTCCCGCCGAACTCTTCCACGGCCGTCTTGCCACCAGCGTCGCTGGTGTCGAAATACGGGTTGCCGAGGTTCTTGGGCAGGAAGGTGACGCTGAGCGCTTCGCCGCCGCCGTCACCGCCGCTGCCCGCCTTCGTGCTCGTGTCGTCGCCGTCGTCGCCGCCACAGGCGGTGAGGAGCATCGCGCCGCTGACCAATAGCGCGGCCAGCGCGGATGCCCGCTTCGAGTGGAACTTCATGTCCGACCTTCCCTTAGGTTCCCACGCCGACCGGCGCGCTCTGTGGGGCTGAGCCCCTTCGGTTCCGCCCGGCGGTCTTGCTCGAGACCCACGCCAGGACGCTTGTGGACACCACCGAGGCCACCAGGAGCAACCCGATGATGATGTTGATGACATTGACCGTGACGCCCTCCAGGCGCAGCGCGCTGGAGATGACGCCGATCAACAGCACTCCGGCGATGACGCCGGTCAGCTTGCCGCGGCCGCCGAAGATCGAGACGCCGCCGAGGAGCACCGCCGCGATGACCTGGAGCTCGAGCCCGGTGGCGTTGTCGCCTCGGGCGCTCCCGAACCGCAGCGTGTAGAAGATGCCGGCCAGCGCCGACACGACCCCGGAGAGGACGAAGAGGAGGAACTTCGTCCGCTCGACGTTCACGCCCGTGAACCGCGCTGCCTCGTGGTTGAGGCCGGTGTCGTAGACACCGCGACCGAAGGCGGAATAGTGCAGGAGGAGGCTGAACGCGACGGCCAGCACCAGGAAGAGCACCATCACCAGAGGGACAGGCGTGTCGCCGATCTTGGCCGTGGCCAGATCGGTCCACCGGTCGGGGAAGTCGGTGACCGCCTTGGTGCCGAGCAGTCCCACGGCCAATCCGCGGAAGAGTGCCAGGGTGCCGATGGTGACGGCCAGGGACGGTAGCCCGACGTAGGCGACCAGGAAGCCGTTCACCGCGCCGCAGGCGACACCCGCCGCTAGAGCAGCCACCGACGCTGCGGGGATCGACCAGCCGGCCTCGTGCAGCACGCCCAGCAGCACGCTGCTCAGCCCGACGACGCTCGCGACGGAGAGGTCGATCTCTCCGGTGACGATGACCAGCGTCATCGGCAGCGCGATCAGCAGGATGGGCGCGATGTCCTGGAGCAGGAACTTGAGCGTCA
>DASVED010000035.1:0-5071 GCA_036380775.1 Actinomycetes bacterium | reverse complement strand
GCCCCAACACGCCGCGCATCGGCGCCACCCGAGCTGGACGACTATGTCGATGGTCCATTCGAGGACCGAAGCGGTGATCTGATCACGTTCCGGGTCGAGAGCGAGGCCCAGGCCGAGAGCGCCCTCGCCGGTGACCCGTTTCGTCGCAACGGGACTCCTGGAGACATACTGGATCAAGCGCTGGAGCGCCGATTGACGCTGGATGATGCCGGAGCCGCGTGCATCCGTCCCGGTCCGGGACACGCGAACGACCTGCAACCTGCTCCAGCGGCCGGGAGGTCGGCGATTTCTGTCGTACACCGACAACTTCTGATGCGCGCGCAGTGCTGCAGCGGCTGCGGAGCTTCTCGACCGGCGGATGATGACTACCGTCAACCTCGTCGCGCTCCTGGAACCTCAGCATCCGACGTTTAGTCGATCGAGGCTGAGCCTTGCTAAGTGATCGCGGACCTCTGCGCCAAGGCTTAGCGTCCAGCGCTACTGCTCCTCGGGAGTGGTGGTCGACAGTGAGCCGGCGAGACCCACCGCAGGCTGGCGCTGGCTCCGGCACTGAGCCTCGGCGCGGGGATGACGGCTACTTCGGGGCAGCATGGTCCACATCGCGGTCCAGACGCTGACCGCCACCTGGGACCAAGGCGACGGGTCGTCCCCCTTGTGGTTTCAGTGGGTCGCGGTGCCGGCGTACCTCGTCTGGGCCTCGGGCTCGGGCTGCAGGGCTGGCGTACCGGAGCGCAACCCGACGCCATGCCGCACCTGCGACCGCTGATCGCCCAGGCCGTCGCTACCCCTCCGTGAACGCTGTAGTTGTTCACCCCGACGGCGCGGATCCTCCCTGCCTCGACGGCCTCGGCCATCAGCTTCATCAGCGTCGGGATGCACATCCACCGGAAGGGGTAGTGGACCTGTTAAAGGTCGATCGTCGTCCGCTGCAATCGCCGGCTGACGTCACCCATCCGGAAGCCCCACCACCCCGCGCAGCCGGCGAGAGTCAGACGAGCTCGAGTCGGCCTACGCCGGCCCGCTCGAGCAAGGCCCGCCACCGCTGCCGCTGTTCGTCGGTTGGCTCGGGCCAGTGCTGTGCGGCGGCCCGGGCACCGTGGCGACGGAACCCGATGACCTTGACGCGCAGGGCGGGGTCGACCGACAGCAGCCAGTCGGCGGTGCGTTGCAGCTGCTCGGCGCTGTCGTTGATGCCGGGCACGAGCAGCAACCGGACCTCGTGCAGCCGGGAGCGCGCCGCCAGGTGCCGGATCGTCGCGAGGACCTCGTCGTTGCCGGCGCCGGTGAGCTCGAGGTGGACACTGGGGTCGAGCGCCTTGAGATCCACCATCACGCCGTCCGTCACCGGCAGCAGCATGTCCCAGACCTCGCGCGGTGCCGATCCGTTGGAGTCGACGAAGGTCGTCAGTTCACCGAGCTCGGTGTCGTCCTTGACGGCGGCGAACAGGTCGCGGACGAAGTGCGGCTGCAGGGTCGCCTCGCCGCCGGAAACGGTGACGCCGGACAGGAACCGGCGCACCCGCCGTACGTCGTCGAGGATCTCAGGCACCGACACGACCCGAGCCCGCGGCGTCGCGAGCGGGATGGTGTGCGGGTTGTGACATGCGGTGCAGCCGAAGTTGCAGCCCTGCAGGAACAACACGTAACGGTTGCCGGGCCCGTCGACCCAGCTGAACGGGACGACGTCAGCGAGCAGGCCGAGCGCCGGACTCAAAGCTGATCACCCGCTTCGGGGCTCTCTGGTCGACGTGGGAGCGCTGAATCGACCCGGCGCCGAGCAAGGTACTGCCGTGCCGAGCTCCCTGGTCGGCCAGCTTGGCCAGGTCCGACTTGCGCACCAGGTATCCCGTGATTCGGATGAAGTCGTTGCTGTCGAGGTTGAACGTGACGTCGCGCATCCCCTCCGCGAAGGCGCCGCGGATGACGTCGACCACGGCCTGCGGGTTGCGGGTGGCGGTGTCGTCGAAGGCGAGCACGTCGCTGACACCGGACGCGAACCACCGGTGCAGCGGTGCGACGGCGAGCAGGTGGTCGGGCAGCGGCGGCTCGGCGCCGACCGGGATGCGGGTGCCCGCGGTGAAGCCGTCGTCCGAGTCCAGCCCGGCCTGGCTGTGCAGGAAGGCCCGGCCGTCGGTGGCCGTGCAGTGCGGCAGCCGGTGGCCGCCGACCAGGGTCGCAGCGGTCTCGACGACGGTGCGGGCGAGGGCGTTCGCGCCCGGGTCGTGCCCGTACCTGCCGGCGCGGCCTTCACGCTCCTGCATCAGGTCCACCGCCTCGGCCAGGCCGACGACGCCGAACATGGCAGTGAACCGGTCGGGGTCGATCAGCCCCTCGTGCACCAGCCAGGAATGCTCGTAGAACCCCGCCGTCTCGACCAGGTGTCGGATCCGGGCGGCGGCCAGCTCGGCCGCATACTCGATGTACGTCGGCAGCGTGCGGGTCAGGAACTCCTCGACCCCGCCGGTGCTGCGATGCACGACCTCCTTGAGGTTCAGGCGGACGAGCGTGTGGGCGCCGCCACCGACGAGCAGCGAGTTGTAGCAGCTGACGACGCCGTACCGCTCGCCGAGGTCGGCCGTCATCATCGGGTGGTTGACGAAGTGCGGGCCGCCGCAGGCGAACACGGTGCGCACCGCGTCCAGCACGTAGTCGTCGGGAGTCCGGACTGGGTCGACGCGCAGAGTCAGGTTCGGCACGACCTGTCGGAGCTCCGCCGCGACGCGCAGGACGGTCCGTCCGACCCGGGTGTCGGCCGGGCCGATGTTGGTGTGGGTGAAGGCGTCCGGCAGGGTGCGATCGAGGGTCACCCAGAAGTTGCGCAGCGCAGGGTACAGCGCGGGGTCGGGCACGTCGTCGACGAACCCGGTGAGCAGCTCGTCGAGGTTGCCGAGGTAGACGGGGTACCCGGTGATCGACGGCACGTTGGCGTACATCGCGAGAAGGAAGGTCAGCGCCCCGTCGAGGTCGGTCGGCGGTGACAGCTCGAGGAACGGGGATCCCTGCCGCAGCGCCTTCGGGTAGTCCGGTAGGACGTACCGCGGGCGGTACGGCGCGTTGCCCTCGTACATGTCGCAGATTACCCGCTTGTCGAGCGCCTCCTGGGCCGCGGCGCTCAGCGGCGGCGGGTCGAGTGCGTTCTCGGCCAGGGTGGCGAGCAGCTGCACGCGCTGCCGGTAGGTCAGTGCCGGGTCGGTGACAGCGGCCCGCACGGCGTGCTGCAGCTCCTCGAGCCTCATGCCCAGGAGGCTAGGCGAGGCTCCGACCGTGGGAGAGGGCCGAAGGTCCTGCCGATCCCGGGCCGATCGCACCTGGGTGGGGGGCGAGCGCTCCGCCAGGCTCGTGGTGACACCCGACCGACCAAGGAGTTACATCATGCGCGCCGCCGTCGTCCCTGCCCTCGGAGCTCCGCTCGAGATCCGCGACCTGCCCGTCCCGACCCCCGGACCCGGACAGATCCTGGTCCGCATCGAGACCTCCGGCATCTGCCACACCGACATCCACGCCGCCCGCGGCGACTGGCCGGTCCAGCCGACGGCGCCGTTCGTGCCCGGCCACGAAGGTGTCGGCATCGTCGAGCGGCTCGGTGAGGGGGTCACCCTCCACGCGGTCGGCGACCGAGTCGCGCTGCCCTGGCTCGGGCACGCCTGCGGGGCCTGCCGGTACTGCGTCTCCGGCTGGGAGACGCTCTGCGAGAAGCAGCAGAACACCGGCTACTCGATCGACGGTGGCTACGCCGAGTACGCGCTGGCCGACGCCGCCTACGCCGTCGCGGTTCCGAACGGCGTCGACCCGCTGGACGCCGCCCCGCTGACCTGCGCGGGCGTGACGACCTACAAGGCAGTCAAGGTGTCCGGCGCACGCTCCGGTGAGGTCGTCAGCATCGTGGGCGTCGGCGGCCTGGGTCACCTCGCCGTGCAGTACGCGGTGATCGCCGGCGCCAGCGTCGTCGCGGTCGACGTGCAGGCAGACAAACTCGACCTGGCGAAGCGGCTGGGCGCGACCTGGACCGTCGACGCCTCGCAGGAGGACGCAGGCGAGGCGATCCAGAAGTTCGGCGGCGCCGACGTGGCGATCGCGCTGGCGGTGCGGCCGGAGTCGATCCGGCAAGCCTTCGCGTCCCTGAAGCGCGGTGGCCGGCTGGTGCTGGTCTCCTTGCCCAAGGACGGCACGCTAGAGATTCCGATCTTCGACACCGTTCTCAAGGGCATCAGCGTCATCGGCTCGATCGTCGGCACCCGGCAGGACCTCGCCGAGGTCTTCGCGCTGCACGCCGCCGGCCGCACTCGCGTCGTGGCCGAGGAGCGCACACTCGAAACGATCAACGAGTCCTTCGAGGACGTGCTGGCCGGCCGGACCCCGGCTCGCCTCGTCATCCGGATGTAGTCCGCCGGATGTCGCACGACGTCGGCCGGGGCGCCTGGAGTAAGGCCGGGCGCGCCCGGCCGAAGCGCACCCGCGCGCAACTGGTGCATCCGTGACCGTTGCTGAACCGACCGACTCACGAGCCGCGCTGCGCACTGGATGTGTCGCCGGGTTCGGAACAGACCTGGCTGGCCGGGCCGGCCGCATCGATGCACCGATGGTGACGCTGGCGAGCCGCGAGCAGGCTTGACGCACCTGGTCCATCGCGTCGGCCCACTCGCCACGCAACTGCATGATCTCCGAACGGTGCACCAGACATTGACCACGGTAGGGCTTCAGGTCCTGCGGGGTGGCGCACCATCGGCTCAGCACAGCCGTCCACTCCTGCACCCGCGCAGGTCGAAGATCGCACGGCAGACAATGATCATGGCGCAAGCCTCGTTGGCTGTAGCGATGTGCCCGGTCAGGTGCGTGGCCCCTCGCCAAATCTGTCGAGATCATCGGCATCTCCTGCGGCCCTCGTCACGCCTTGTCTTCGTCGCCGCGGACTACCACGACAGGGCACCTGGCGTGGGTGATGAGATACGTCGTTACCGAGCCCAGGATTGCGCCGACGACGGCGTGGTGCCCGGAGGGTCCGACGACGAGCATATCCGCGGGCCCGGCCAGCTCGCTGAGCACGGTCGTAGCTGGGCCGCGCATCGCCCAC
>DASVED010000034.1:0-10916 GCA_036380775.1 Actinomycetes bacterium | reverse complement strand
GATGCCGGTCTCGGCCGAGTTGGCGCGCCGGCGGCCCTCGAAGCCGAACGGGCGGGTGACGACACCGATCGTCAGGGCACCCAGCGAGCGGGCGATCCGGGCCACCACCGGAGCGCCGCCGGTCCCGGTGCCGCCGCCCTCTCCGGCGGTGACGAAGACCATGTCCGCTCCCTTGAGGACCTCCTCGATCTCCTCCGCGTGGTCCTCGGCCGCCTTGCGGCCGACCTCGGGGTTCGCGCCGGCACCGAGGCCCCGGGTGAGCTCGCGGCCGACGTCGAGCTTGACGTCCGCGTCGGACATCAGCAGGGCCTGGGCGTCGGTGTTGACGGCGATGAACTCGACCCCCTTGAGGCCGACCTCGATCATCCGGTTGACCGCGTTGACGCCGCCGCCGCCGATGCCGACGACCTTGATGACCGCGAGGTAGTTCTGCGGTGCTGCCACGTCGGTTACTCCCCTTCGGCGTTGGGGCGCCGGCCTGTCCGGAACCCTCACCCTCTAGTTGAGCCTTATAGTTATGTCAACTTCGAGGTTGCCAGGACGGTAGGTGGCCGCCCTGCCCGGCTCAACGACCGACACGCCGACACGCCGCACGGCTTTCGCCCGTCACCGGCCGCGCACCGTCCGGGCCAGTCCGCCGGCCGTGCCTGGCGGGGCGTGCACCCGCTGGCGGGTACGCCGCGCCACGTGTCCGTCGACCACGTCTACGTGGTCGACGCGCAGCCCACGTCGGAGCACCTACTTGCGGGTGGTGGGGGTGTCGGGGGCGCTGACGTCGTAGACGGAGGCCTTGCGGGAGAGCAGGACGGCGAGCACGGCGGCCTTGCGGTCCCCGCGCTCGGTGCTCCCCCACATCACGCTGCGGCCGCGGCTGAGGCGCAGGGTGACGCTCTCCAGCCCAGCCGCGCGGACCTCGCGGACCTGGCGCCGGACCTCGGCCGGCAGGGCGTCCAGCACGTCCAGGGTGGCCCGCAGCGCCGGCGCGCCCTCGTGGACGGGGGCGCTGACCCGGGGCAGCCCGGCCGGCCGCCGGTGCACCGTGTCGAAGGCGACCCCGCTGCGGTCGACGAGGACCCAGGAGCTGCCCCTCGCCTGGACCGCCGCCGGGACCCGTTCGGACACCTCGATCCGGACCGTTCTGGGCCAGTCCCGCACCACCTCGACGTTGCGTACCGGCGCCAGCCCGGACAGCCTGCGGACCACCGCGTCCGTGTCCAGCCGCGCCAGGGGTGTGCCCGGCTCGATCGCGGCCCGGGCCACCACCTGCTCGGGGAGCAGCCGTGAGACGCCGGTGACCCGCACCGTCTCGACGCCGAGCGCGCCGGACCCGAGCACGAGCCAGCCGGTCCCGACGCCGAGGCCCACCAGCAGCAGCACCGTCAGCACGACGACCAGCCGGGAGCGCCGACGGGCCCGCCCGCGCTCGGCGGCGCGGACCGGGAGGCTGGTCGAGACGGTCACGGGTGCAGCGCCTCGAGCCGGCTGAGCACCTCGGGCCCGATCATCGTCACGTCGCCGGCGCCGCAGGTGATCACGACGTCGCCGGGCTTGGCCCGCTCGGCCAGGTGGTCGGCCACCGCCGACCACGACGGCTCGAAGACGACCTGCTGCGGAGGCAGCGGCACCGCCGCCGCGACCAGCGCACCGGTGACGCCGGGCACCGGGTCCTCCCGGGCGGCGTACACGTCCATCACGACCACCTCGTCGGCAAGGCCCAGCGCCCGGCCGAAGTCCTCGGCGAAGAACCGGGTCCGGCTGAACAGGTGCGGCTGGAAGACCACGACCACCCGCCCGCCGTCGGCGACCTCGCGGGCCGCGGACAGGTCGGCCGTCAGCTCCGTGGGGTGATGGGCATAGCTGTCGTAGACCCGGATGCCGCCGACCGAGCCCTTGTGCTCGAACCGGCGCCGGGTCCCGGTGAAGCTGGCCAGCCCCTCGCGCAGGCGCTCCACCGGGAACCCCAGCCCGATCCCCACCGTGAGGGCGGCGGCCGCGTTGAGGGCGTTGTGGCGGCCCGGCAGCCTCAGGTCGACCCGGCCCAGCCGGCGGCCCAGGGCGACCGGCTCGAAGGAGCTGCCCATCCCCTTGGTGACGAGCTCGACGAGGCGCAGGTCGGCGGCGGGGCTCACGCCGTACGTGCGGACGTCGATGCCCTGCGACCGGGCGCGCTCGGCGAGCCGCACGGCGCCCGGGTCGTCGGCGCACGTGACGAGGAACCCGCCGGGGTCGACGCGCGTGGCGAACTGCTCGAAGGCCTCGGCGACGGCCTCCGGCGTGCCGTAGTGGTCGAGGTGGTCGGGCTCGACGTTGGTCACCACCGCGGCGTACGGGGAGTAGAGCAGGAACGATCCGTCGCTCTCGTCCGCCTCGGCGACGAACACGTCGCCGGACCCGTTGTGTGCGTTGGCCCCCGACTCGTTGAGGTTGCCACCGATCGCGAAGGACGGGTCCGCGCCGCAGTGCTGGATCGCCACCGTCAGCAGGGAGGTCGTCGTGGTCTTCCCGTGCGTGCCGGCGACCGCCACCGCGCGGCGACCGACCATCACCGATGCCAGGGCCCCGGCCCGGTGCACCACGCGCAGGTCGCGGGAGGTCGCCTCGAGCAGCTCCGGGTTCGTCGCGCGGATCGCGGTCGACACCACCACCGTGTCGGCGTCCCCGACGTGCTGCGCGTCGTGCCCCACGTGGACGGTGGCGCCGAGAGCGCGCAGCGCGGCGAGCGTGACCGACTCCTTGGCGTCGCTGCCGGTGATCGACAGCCCGCGCGCCAGCATGATCCGCGCGATCCCGGACATGCCGGCGCCACCGATGCCGACGAAGTGCACCCGGCCGAGCTCCTCCGCGGGCAGCGGCGGCGGGGCGGTCACGGCGACCTCCTCTCGGTGACGGCCTCGAGGACGAGGTCGACGAGCCGGTCGTCGGCGTCCCGCCGACCCGTCGACGCCGCGGCCGCCCCCATCGTCGCCAACCGGGACGGGTCGGTGAGCAGAGGGGTCAGCATCGCGCGCACCCAGTCGGGGGTGCAGTCGGCGTCGTCGACCATCAGGCCGCCACCGGCCGCCACGACCGGGGCCGCCATCAGGGCCTGCTCGCCGTTGCCGATCGGCAGCGGCACGTAGGCGGCCGGCAGCCCGACCGCCGTCAGCTCCACGACCGTGTTGGCCCCGGCCCGGCACAGCGCCAGGTCGGCGGCGGCGTAGGCGAGCTCCATCCGGTCCAGGTAGGGCACCAGGACGTACGGCGGGGAGCCCCCCGAGCCGCCCGGCACCTCGACGGACTGGCCCGGGCCGGTGGCGTGCAGCACCTGGACGCCCTTGGACCGCAGGTGGGCCGCGGCTCCGGCGGCGGCCTCGTTGAGCCGGCGGGCGCCCTGCGACCCTCCGGTGACCAGCAGCGTCGGGCGGTCCGGCTCCAGCCCGTACGCCGCCCGGCCCTCGGCCCGCCGGGCCGCCCGGTCCAGGGTGGCCACGGCGGACCGGATCGGCAGCCCGAGCAGCCGGCCGTGCCGGATGGGGGTGTCCGGGAAGGTCGTCGCGACGTACGTCGTGAGGCGGGCCCCGAGCCGGTTGGCCCAGCCCGGCCGGGGGTTGGCCTCGTGCACGACGATCGGCACCCCGACCTGCCGGGCGGCCAGGTAGGCCGGCCCCGCCACGAAGCCGCCGAAGCCGACCAGGGCGTCGGCCCCGGTCTCGCGCAGCACCTCCGCGGCGGCCCGTACAGCGGCCCGCAGCCGGCCGGGCACCCGCACCAGACCGGCAAGGTCGGCCAGCGGGCGGCGCGGGATCGGGACCGGCGGGATCAGGCGCAGGGGGTAGCCACGCGCCGGGATCAGCCGGGTGTCCAGCCCGCGCTCGGTCCCCAGCGCGGTGACCTGCGCGGACGGGTCCCGCCGGCGCAGCGCGTCGGCGAAGGCCAGGGCAGGCTCGATGTGGCCGGCGGACCCTCCCCCGGCGACGACGACGTGCACGGTTACCGCGCCGCCTCTCGCGGCCGGCCCGCCTGCCGCGCCCGGGCCACCCGGGCGGCCGACCGCCCGACGGCCCGGCGGCGCCGCGACGCCGGGGGGCGGGCGAACGACAGCAGCATGCCGATGCCCAGCATGGTCGGGACGAGCGCCGAGCCGCCGTAGGAGACGAGCGGCAGCGGCACGCCCATGATCGGGAGCAGCCCGAGCACCGCGCCGATGTTCACCAGCGCCTGCACCAGCAGCCAGGCGGTGACCCCCGCCGCCGCGAGCCGGACGAACGGCTCGGTGGCGGCCAGCGCGATCCGCAGCCCGGCGTAGCCGATGGCGCCGATCAGCGCGAGCACCGCGAGCGTGCCGACCAGGCCGAGCTCCTCACCGATGATCGCGAAGATGAAGTCGGTGTGGGCCTCCGGCAGCGCCCCCCACTTCTCCTTGGACCCGCCGAGCCCGACACCCCACCAGCCACCGGACGCCAGGGCGAACTTGCCGTGCAACGCCTGCAGACCGGTCCCCAGCGGGTCGGCCTGCTCGGGGTGCAGCCAGTCGGTGATCCGGGACATGCGGTACGAGTGCGAGTTGACCATCCAGGCGACCAGCAGTCCCGCGGGGACCAGCGCGAGCGCGAACAGCCGGGCCGGTGCGCCGGCCACCCAGAGCAGCGCGGCCAGGATGCAGGCCAGGATCACGGCCGTGCCGAGGTCGCCGCCCAGCAGCACCAGCCCGAGCACGCCGCCACCCACCGGGACGAGCGGCACGAGCAGGTGCTTCCACTGGCCGAGCAACCGCTCCTTGCGGGCCAGCAGGTCGGCGCCCCACAGCACCAGCGACAGCTTCGCCAGCTCGGAGGGCTGGATCCGGAACGGTCCGCCGAAGTCCAGCCAGTTGCGGTTGCCGTTGACCTCGGTGCCGGCGACGGCCACCAGCAGCAGCAGCGCCAGCGAGGCCGCCATGCCGACGTACGCCCCGAGCCGCCAGGCCCGCACGGGCAGCCGGGACGCACACCACAGCAGCGGCAGACCGATGACCACCCACATGGCCTGCTTGCTCACGATGGCCATCGACGACCCGAGGAACGCGAACGCCGTGACGCTCGACGCCGAGAACACCATGACGACGCCGAGGACGAGCAGCAGGGTGCTGGCGCCGAGGAGGAGGTAGTAGGGGGTGGCCGCGCGGTCCAATAGGGACTGGCCGGCCACCGAGGCGGCCGACGGACCCGCTGCTGGCTGGCCGCCGGCGCGTGCGGCCGGCACCCGCGGCCGACGCGCGGTGGGCTGGACCGTCGTCACGACGGCAGCCGGTGCACCGCGTCGGCGAAGGCGTCGCCCCGCGCGGCGTAGTCGCGGAACATGTCCATGGACGCGCAGGCCGGCGCGAGCAGCACGGTGTCGCCGGGGCGTGCGAGCCCGGCGGCGGCGTGCACGACGTCGTCCATCGCACCAGTGTCGGTGCGCGTGACCTCGACGACGGGGACCTCGGGCGCGTGTCGCGCGAGGGCCTCGGCCACCAGCGCCCGGTCCTGGCCGACCAGCACCGCGGCCCGCAGCCGGTCCGCGGCGCCGGCCACCAGCTCCTCGAACCGGGCGCCCTTGGCCAGGCCGCCCGCCACCCAGACGACGTCGCCGAAGGCCCGCAGCGACGCGGCCGCCGCGTGCGGGTTCGTCGCCTTCGAGTCGTCGACGTAGTCGACGCCACCCACCGTCGCGACGTGAGCGATCCGATGTGCCCCGGGCGAGAAGGTCCGCAGCCCCTCGCGCACTGCGGGTGCGTCGACGCCGAGCGCGCGCGCGAGTGCGGCGGCGGCCAGCGCGTTCGACACGTTGTGCGGCGCCGGCGGCTGCACGTCCGACACCTCGGCAAGCACCGTCCCGTCCGCGTCAAGCCCGGGTGTTTGACCCACCCCGGCTGCGGCGCTGCTCACCAATTGGTGAGCAGCGCCCCACGCGCGGTCGACCAGGTACCCGCCTCGGACGCCGAGCCGGCCGGCGACCGGCTCGGACAGCGTGACGCCGACGCGGTCGGCACGGCCGGTGGCCACGGCCAGCCGCGACACGAGCGGGTCGTCCGCGTTGGCGACGACAAGCCCGCCGCCGCGCCAGACCGTCGCCTTGGCGGCGGTGTAGGCCTCCATCGAGCCGTGCCAGTCCAGGTGGTCGGGTGCGATGTTCAGCACCGCTGCTGCGCGAAACTCCACGGTCTGCGTCCAGTGCAGCTGGAAGCTCGACACCTCGACGGCCAGCACGTCGTACGGCTCGTCGGCGAGGACCGCGTCGAGGACCGGGAGCCCGACGTTGCCGCAGGCGACCGCGCGGTAGCCGGCCGTGCGCAGGATGGACTCGAGCATCCGCACGGTCGTCGTCTTGCCGTTCGTCCCGGTGACGCCCAGCCAGGGGGCGCCCGTGCGACGCAGCCGCCAGGCCAGCTCCACGTCGCCCCACACCGGGACGCCGGCCGCGGCCGCGGCGGCCAGCAGCGGCTGGTCCGGTCGCCACCCCGGGGACGCGACGACGAGGTCGGTGCCGGCCGGCAGCGCCTGGTCGGTGCCGTCGCGACGGTCGGCTGTGACCACGTCGGCACCGAGCCCCGCCAGCGCGCGGGCCGCCGACGTGCCGGCGACCCCGAGGCCGGCCACACACACCCGGGACCCCGCGAGGTCGACACCGGTCACGCGGCCCCTGCCACCCACTCGGCGTAGAAGACGCCCAGGCCGAGCGCCACCAGCAGCCCGGCGATGATCCAGAACCGGATGACGATCGTCACCTCGCCCCAGCCGACCAGCTCGAAGTGGTGCTGCAACGGGGCCATCCGGAACACCCGTTTGCCGGTGAGCTTGAAGAACCCGACCTGCACGATCACCGACAGCGCGATGAGCACGAACAGGCCGCCGACGAGGATGAGCAGCAGCTCGGTGCGGGTCGTGATCGCCAGTCCTGCCAGCGCGCCGCCGAGCGCCAGCGAGCCGGTGTCGCCCATGAAGATCTTGGCCGGCGACGCGTTCCACCACAGGAAGCCGAAGCAGGCTCCCATGATCGCGGCCGCGACGACCGCCAGGTCCAGGGGGTCGCGCACCTCGTAGCACTTGCTCGAGAACTCGGTCGCGCAGTTCTGGCCGAACTGCCAGATGCCCATCAGGACGTAGGAGGCGAACACCATCACGGACGTGCCGGTCGCCAGCCCGTCCAGGCCGTCGGTGAGGTTCACGCCGTTCGAGGTGCCGGCGATCATCACGTAGGCCCAGACCACGAACAGGACCGGGCCGAGGACCAGGCCGGTGTCGCGGATGAAGGAGATCTCCGTCGACGCAGGGGTGAACCCGTCCGGACTGTCCGGGAAGTTGATCGCGAGGATCGCGAAGGTCACCGCGACCACCATCTGCCCGGAGAGCTTGGCCCAGGCGCGCAGCCCGAGACTGCGCTGCTTGGCGACCTTGATGTAGTCGTCGAGGAAGCCCACGAAGCCGAGGCCGGTCATCAGGAAGAGCACCAGCAGCCCGGAGACCGTCGCCGGGCTCAACGTGATCAGGTGCGACGCGAAGTAGCCGAACAGCGTGCCGAGGATGATCACCGCACCACCCATCGTGGGGGTGCCGCGCTTGGTGTGGTGCGACGTCGGTCCGTCGTCGCGGATCAGCTGGCCGTAGCCCTGGCGCATCAGCAACCGGATCGCGACCGGGGTGCCGAACAGGGTGATCACCAGGCCGAACGACGCGGCCAGCAGGACCTGCCTCATGAGCCGCCACCCCGCCCCGCGGAGAGCAGCGCGGCCGCCACCCGGTTCAGCCGGGCCCCCCGCGACGCCTTCACCAGGACGACGTCACCGGGACGCAGTGCCGGCTCGACCAGCTCGATCGCCGAGGGCACGTCCGGCACGACCACTGACTCCTCTCCCTCGGCGGCCCCCTCGGCCAGCGCGCCGAGGTGGATGTCGCGCGCCCCCTCGCCCACGACGACCAGCCGTGCGACGCCCGACCTCCGGGCCAGTCTGCCCACGCGGTCGTGCTCCTCCGGGGATGCCGCGCCGAGCTCGAGCATCTCGCCGAGCACGGCCCAGCTGCGCCGGCCGGCCGACATGGCCGCCAGCGCGTCGAGCGCGGCCGCCACCGAGTCCGGGTTGGCGTTGTAGCTGTCGTCGACGACCGTGACCCCGTCGGCCCGCTCGGTGACCTCCATCCGCCCGCTGCTGCGGGGGGTCGCACGGCCCAGCCCGGCGGCCACCTGCGCAGCGGAGAGGCCGGCCTGCAGCGCCACGGCGGCGGCGGCCAGCGAGTTGGCCACGTGGTGGGCACCGTGCAGCGGCAGCCGCACGGGGACCGGTGCCTGGCCGGCTGCCTGCAGCACGTACGACGGTCGGCCGCGCTCGTCGAGGGCCACGTCGGTGGCGCGCACGTAGGCACCCGCGCCGCGCCCGACCGTCACGACCCGGGCGGACGTCAGCCGAGCCATCGCCGCAACGAGCGGGTCGTCGGCGTTGAGGACCGCCACGCCTCCCTGGTCCGCCGCGGGCAGCGCCTGGACCAGCTCCGCCTTGGCCGCCGCGGTGGCCGCCCGGCCACCGAACTCCCCCGCGTGCGCCGCCCCGACGTTGAGCACCACGCCCACCCGGGGCGGCGCCGTGCGGCACAGGTCGGCGATGTGCCCGGCCCCTCGGGCGCCCATCTCCACGACGAGGTAGCGGGTGCCCGCGTCCGCAACCAGCGCGGTCAGCGGCAGCCCGATCTCGTTGTTCAGCGAGCCCTCGGTCGCCACGGTCGCCCCGGACACCGCGAGCAGTCCCGCCAGCAGGTCCTTCGTGGACGTCTTCCCCGACGACCCCGTCACGCCCACCACGACCAGCCCGCCCGCGACCAGCCGGTCCACCACCGAGCGGGCCAGCCGGGCGAGGGCGACGATCACGTCGGGCACGAGTACGTGCGGCACGTCGACCGGACGGGACACCAGCGCCGCCACGGCGCCGGCGGCCATGGCCTCGGCGACGTAGTCGTGCCCGTCGACCCGCTCGCCGACGAGCGCGACGAACAGCCCTCCCGGCACGGCGTGCCGGGAGTCGCGCACGGCCGGCGCCGTCACGAGCACCTCGTCGGCTCCGGTGCTGACGACGCCCCCCGCGACCGCGGCCACCTCGGCCAGCCGCAGGGGGATCACCGGCGCACCAGCCGGAGGGACTCGCGCAGGACGGCCCGGTCGTCGAACGGGTGCACGACCCCGTCGATCTCCTGGCCGCGCTCATGGCCCTTGCCGGCCACGACGACCACGTCGTGGCGGCGGGTCAGCGCGACCGCGCGTTCGATCGCGCCGCGCCGGTCGGCGACGACCTCGACGTGACCTGTGGGCACCTCGTCGGCCCCCCCGCGCAGCGCCGCCAGGATCGCGGACGGGTCCTCCGAGCGGGGGTTGTCGCTGGTGAGCACCACCACGTCGGCGTCGCGCGCCGCGATCCGGCCCATCGCGGGCCGCTTGTGCGGGTCGCGGTCGCCCCCCGCGCCGACCACGACGACGACCCGTCCGCCCGGCCCGGTCAGGCCGCGGCAGGTCGCGAGCAGCTGCTCCAGCGAGTCCGGGCTGTGCGCGTAGTCGACGAGGGCGAGCACCTCGTCGGCGGGGCCGCTCACCCGCTCCATCCGCCCGGGGACGCCGGGGCAGGCGGCGACCCCGGCAGCGGCGCGGGCCACGTCGAAGCCGGCCACGGCGGTCGCGACGACGGCGAGCGCGGCGTTGGCCAGGTTGAAGTCGCCGACCAGCGCCGTCGTGCACGGCACGCGGGCGCCGTCCGGTCCGACCAGGGTGAACGTGCTGCCCGTCGCGCCGACGTCCCGCTGCACGACGCGCCAGTCGGCGTCGGCTCCCAGCGGGGAGACGGTCACGACCGGGACGCCGGAGGTGGCCGCCAGCCGCGCCCCGTAGGCGTCGTCGACGTCCACGACGGCGACCCGGGACCGCTCCGGGGTGAAGAGGGCGGCCTTGGCGGCGAAGTAGTCCTCCATGTCGGTGTGGAAGTCGAGGTGGTCCTCGCTGAGGTTGGTGAAGACCGCCACGTCGTACGTGGTGCCGTCCACCCGCCCCATCACCAGGGCGTGGCTGGACACCTCCATCGCCACGGCACTCACGCCGCGCTGCACCATCACCGCCAGCAGCGCCTGCAGGTCCGGCGCCTCGGGCGTGGTCCGGACGCTGTCCAGCACCTCGTCGCCGATCCGGGTCTCGATGGTGCCGACCAGCCCGGTCGTGAGGCCGCTGCCGCGCAGCCCGGCCTCCAGCAGGTAGGCCGTCGTCGTCTTGCCGTTCGTCCCCGTCACCCCGACGGTCCTGAGGGACTCGGCCGGCTCGCCGTAGACCCAGGCGGCCAACCGCCCGAGGACGCGGCGCGGCTCCTCCACGACGTACGTCGCGAGGCCGGCCGCCGCGCCCCTCTCGCGGCCGGCGGGGTCGGTGAGGCAGGCCACCGCGCCGGCAGCCGCCGCCTGTGCGGCGAACTCGGCGCCGTGGGCGCGGGCCCCGGGAAGTGCGGCATACAGGTCGCCGGGCAGCACCGCCCGGGAGTCGAGCGTGACGCCACGGACGGTTCCGGCACCGCTCGCACCGCCTCCCTCGAGCTCCGCGGCGAGGAGGTCGGGGCCGAGGTGCTCGGCGACCTCCGCGAGCGTGCGGGGAGGGAGGCCGGCCGGTCGCAGGGTGGACGGACCGGACGGGTTGAGCACGGCAGCGAGGTTACCGGTCAGCGCGCGACCAGCCGGAGCCCGGGCGCGCGGCCGCCGGTCGGCGGGATCCGCTGGGACTCGAGCGCGAACGACATCACCTGCTTGAACACCGGTGCCGCGTTGACGCCGCCGCCGAGGGCAGACCGGGGTGCCTGCAGCGTGACCGCCACCACCAGGCGCGGGTCGTCCACCGGGGCCAGCCCGATGAAGGACATCGTGTAGCCGCTGTAGCACCCGCAGGACGGCTTGAAGCGC